>JAOBWI010000004.1 GCA_025463285.1 Acidimicrobiaceae bacterium
ACACGAATTCGAAGATGCACAGCTTCTCTGCACCGGCGGCCGGCTCGAGTAACTGCAGCGAGGTGACGCCGTCTTTGGTAATGCTCACCATCTCGCCGGGGTTGATCTCGCGCACGAACGTGGCGCCGACCACGTCGAGTGCCGGCGACTCCGAGGCCACGATCCACCCTTCGGGCGCGTCCACCGGGCCGAGACGTCCTAAACAAAGTGGTCGAAAGCCGTAGGGGTCGCGCACGGCGTGAACCTCGTTGGCTTCCAAGATCACCATCGAGAAGGCCCCTTCGACTTGACTCAGGACGACGCCGAGGGCCTTCTCCAAAGAAAGGCCGGCGTCGACTTCGCGGGCCAGCAACTCTGCCACGAGGTCCGAGTCCGACAACATCGTCGTGAACTCGATGCCCGCGACGTGGGCCAAATCGGGGGCGTTGGTGAGATTGCCGTTGTGGCCGAGTGCAAAACCCGAGAGACCGGCCGAGCGATAGACCGGCTGGGCCGCCGTCCAGTTCGCCGAGCCCGACGTCGAGTACCGCGTGTGTCCAATAACGAGGGAACCGCCGAGCGCGCGAAGGGTCGCTTCGTCAAATACGTGACTGACCAGTCCGTTGTCCTTGACCACCGTGATCTGCTCGTTTTGAAAGGTGGCCATGCCGGCTGACTCTTGGCCGCGGTGCTGCAGGGCAAACAGCGCGTCGTAACACAGCGGGGCCACCATCTGACCGGGCGCCACAATTCCCACGACGCCACAGGCTTCTTTCATAGCGCTGCCACACTACGGGCTCTGGCGGAGGCGAACACCGCCCTAGTCTTTCACAGGGTCCCTGGGGCGTTGGCCGCCTTTACTAACCTAAACCGATGATTGATCTGCACACCCACTCGACGTTCTCCGATGGCTCGGACACGCCCGAGGAGTTGGCGGCCAAGGCCCACGAACGCGGTCTTCACACCATCGCGCTGACCGATCACGACACCACCTTGAGCCACGACGATATGGCGCGGGCCACGACCCGCTACGGGATCGAACTCATTCCCGGCGTCGAGGTCTCACTGCGCGACAACGAGTTCCCCCTGGAAAGAGAGGGCCGCTTCGTTCCCCGCAACGTCCACGCGTTAGCGTATTTCCTGCCCTTAGGCGCCGACCACCCTCTCCAGCGGCGGCTGGCGGAACTGCGACACGACCGCGACGTGCGCAACCTGGAGTTAGTGGAGCTCTTGCAACAAAAGGGGTTCACTCGACTGACCCTCGACTACCTGACGGCCATGTCGGGCAACGTGCACTCCATTGGTCGGCCCCACTTCGCCCGAGCCATGTTCGAGCTGCACCCTGAGATTGTCGGTGAGCGCACCGACGAACGGTGGAATCAACTCTTTATCGACTGGCTCGGCAGTTCGGGCCGCGCCTACATTCCCAAGAGCAGCATGCCCATCGAGCAGTTCATCGAGGCGGCCCAAGGATCAGGCACCGTATTCTCCATTGCCCACCCTCTGGTCAACTACGTCCCGGACGGTTCGGCCTCGGCCATTGAGTCCATGATGCCGCGCGTCATGGCGTCACTACGCGAGCGGGGGTTCGCCGGTATTGAGGCCTACTACGGAGGAACCAACGCCGAAGCACGAGCCCTCATGGTGAAACTCACCCGCGACGCGGGCATGATTCCGACCGGTGGATCGGACTATCACGGCCGCTACAAAGAAGACGTCGGCCTCGGCGTAGGGCGCTCGGGCGATCTTAAAGTGCCCGACGAGATCGTGGCCGAACTGAAGAGCGCTCGCTAGAGCGCGGCCGCTAGAGCGTCTTCCAGCGCGCCCCGTCGCCGCTCGGCGATCTCGGCCACCGAGAGATCGATCATCGATCCAATGATCAGTCGGTTCCCCGTGACCACGCCCAGTTCGAAGAGAGGTACTCCCGCCGCACGTGCGCGACCGGCAAAGGCGTCGACGTCACTTGTGGCGACGACGAAGCGTCCCGGGAACTCACTGAAGAGTTCAGCGTGACTGTCGAGTTCTTTGACGCTCGCCCCTACCCCGGCCACCGCCGTCATCTCGGCCAAGGCGCTGGCGAGTCCGCCCCCACTAACGTCGTGTACCGCCGTCACGTCACTCGTTTCACCGGCGCAAATAGCCGCGACTTCGCCCGTGACCAAGGCGATGGTCGCTGTGAACGCATCGAGTTCCACGCCCGTGATCTCACCACCGCGGCGCCCACGACGGGTCGCCCAGCGTGATCCCCCGAGGGGGTAGTCCCGGTCCCCCGCGGCGCGTCGTGCCCCCACCAGAACCAACGTGTCGTCGTCGTTCCAGTTCCATCCCGGCGGTGGCGTCACCAGGTGGTCGATGACTCCGAGCAGTCCAATGACGGGCGTCGGGTCGATGTCCGCGCCACCACTTTCGTTGTAGAGCGAGACGTTGCCGCCGATAACGGGAAGGTGGAACTGGTCGCAGGCCTCGGCCATACCGTCAATCGCTTCGGAGAGCTGCCACATGACTTCGGGGTGTTCGGGATTGCCGAAGTTCAAGCAGTTCACCACCGCTTTAGCGCTGGCCCCGACGCAGGCCAAGTTGGCGATGCCCTCAAAGACCGTGAGCGCGGTGCCGGTGCGCGGGTTGAGAGCGCACCAGCGGGGATTGGAGTCGGTCGATATCGCAATACCGCGCGAAGAGTTCGGTAAGCCGGGGCCGGCCAGGCGAAGCAGCGCCGCGTCACGGCCGGGGCCCACCACCGTGTTCAAGAAGAGTTGCGAGTCGTACTGCCGATAGACCCACGCCGGGTCCACCAACATCTCGAGCAGGTCGTCGTTGGCCGACCCGATCGGCTCGTCGCCGGGGTCGTCTTCGCGAAGATCGTCCAACCAGGCTGGATACTGGCGAGGTCGGTCATAGAGAGGCGCCTCGTCGGCCAGCGCCTTGGCCGGCACTTCGGCGAGAACTTCACCGTCGAAGCCGTTACGAACTCGGAGCATCCCGACCAGATCGCCGTTCGGTTGCAAGGTCGGTTCCACGACTCGTCCCACCACGCTGGCGCGAATCTCCCACTTGGCACAGAGTGCCCGCACCGCTTCGAGGTTCTCGGGGGTAATGATCGCCACCATGCGCTCTTGGCTTTCTGAGGTCATGATCTCGTAGGGCACCATGCCCGGCTCTCGCTGGGGCACCGCGCTCACGTCAACGTCCATGCCGACGCCCCCGCGGGCCGCCGTCTCACTGGTTCCACAGATCAAGCCCGCCCCACCCAGGTCCTGAATACCGACCACCAGTCCGGCGTCGAGCAGCTCGAGACAGGCCTCGATGAGGCGCTTTTCTTCGTAGGGGTCGCCGACCTGCACGCTCGGACGCTTGGCCTCGTCAAGGGACGCCGCTCCGTCCTCGCCCGAGAAGCCCGCCGAGGCCAACACCGAGACGCCACCGATACCGTCACGACCGGTGCGCGAGCCGAGCAGCACGGCGAGGTTCCCGACGCCCGAGGCGATGCCGAGGACCAGTCGCTCTTTGGGCAGCGCGCCCACGCAGAGCACGTTGACCAGAGGGTTGGCCCGGTAGCAGTCATCGAAGGTCAGCTCCCCGCCGATGGTGGGCACGCCCACCGAGTTGCCGTACCCCGATATTCCCGAGACCACTCCCTCGACGAGCCATCGCTGACGGGCGTCACTGAGCTCGCCAAAGAAGAGCGGATCCATGACGGCCAGCGGTCGCGCGCCCATGGTGAAGATGTCGCGCAGGATGCCGCCCACCCCCGTGGCCGCACCCTGGTACGGCTCGATGGCCGAGGGATGGTTGTGGCTTTCGATGCGAATAGCGACGGCGATGCCGTCGCCGGCGTCGATCACTCCCGCGTTTTCCCCCGGCCCGACCAGGACGTGCGGGCCGGTGGTGGGCAGGCGGCGCAGATGAATCCGTGATGACTTATACGAGCAGTGCTCGGACCACATGACGCCAAAGAGCGCAAGTTCCAGATGATTGGGCTCGCGCCCGAGGACGCTCGTGATCTCCTCAAACTCATCGTCGCTCAACCCAAGGGCGCGATGAAGGCTCTGGGGAGGGCTCGGCACCACTACAAACTACTGGTCAACAAAGTGGGATCGAAACTCACGCCGCGACGTAGGAGGCCACGAAACTTTCGAGCAGAACTCGTCCGTCGGCACTGCCGAGCAGCGTCGACATCGCTCGCTCGGGGTGCGGCATGAGACCCACCACGTTGCCCCGCTCGTTGGCCAGTCCGGCAATATCGCCGCGTGAGCCGTTGGGGTTCTCGCGGTAGCGCAACACGATCTGCCCACTGTCGTTCACGCGCGCGTACGTCTCGTCGTCGCACACGTAGGCCCCAGAGAAGTGATTGATAGGAATGATCAGCTCCTGGTCGAGCGCCGCGCCCGAGGTCAGCACGGACGCGTTCGACGTGACGATCAGCGTGGTCTCTTGACAGAGAAACTTCAGTCCGACGTTCTTCTGTAAGGCACCGGGCAGCAGACCGGCCTCGGTCAGTACTTGGAAACCGTTGCAGATGCCGAGCACCGCGCCGCCGTCGCGGGCGAACTCGGCCACCGCCTTCATGACCGGAGAAAACCGGGCCAGGGCCCCGGGACGAAGGTAGTCGCCGTGAGCGAAGCCGCCTGGCAAAATAATGCCGTCAAAGCTCGAGAGGTCGGTTCGCGTGTGCCACACCAGTTCGGCCGCGACACCCAAGGTCTCCATGGCGAAGCGCGCGTCGTACTCGCAGTTGGAACCGGGAAAGACGACGACGCCGACGCGCTTCACTGAGCGTGAACCTCACCGAGGCGAGCCCGGGCGTCTTCGATCACCGGATTCGAGAGCAGCCGTTCGGCGAGCGACGTGGCCTTTTCCAGGGCCGCGCCTTGGGAGTCGGCCTCGATGTTCATGCGAAAGGACTTGCCGGCCTTGACGTCGTGGACTCCGCTAAAACCCAAGGCGGGCAAAGCTCGTTCGATGGTCGCCCCTTCGGGATCGGCGATGCCCTCGCGCAGCGTGACGTCGACAATGACGAAGTAGTTCACTACTAAAAACCGTACCAGGACGACAGTGATCGTCCGGTCACGCGCTCGTAGGCGTTGACGTAACGCGACGACGTGACGGCCACGATCTCTTCGGGCACCCGTGGCGGCGGCGGCGTGTGGTCCCAGCCCTCGGCGTTCAGCCAATCACGAAACGGCTGCTTGTCGAACGCCGGAGGAACCACGCCGGAGTGAACCTCATCCAGCGGCCAGATTCGCGAGGAGTCCGGAGTGATCACTTCGTCACAGATCACCAGTCGTCCCTCAACGAAGCCGAGCTCGAACTTCGTATCGGCCAGGACCAGACCGACCTCGCGAAACTTCTCGGCGGCGCGCGAAAACAGATCCAGGCACAGGTCTTTTGCCTGGGCCAACGTTTCGTATCCCACGAGGTTGGCGGCTTCTTCTAGGTCGATGTTGAGGTCATGGCCCGTCTCTTCCTTGGTCGACGGCGTGAAGATCGGCTCGGGGAAGGGGTCGGTGAGACGCAGGCCCTTGGGCGCCGCCATGCCGTGGACGGTCCCTTTTTCTTCGTACTCACTGAAGGCCTGTCCCGCCAGGCGCGCTCGCACGATGCACTCAAGAGGCAGCATCTCGGCTCGTCGAGCCAGCATGGTCCGGCCGTGCAGTTGGGTCTCTTCCAGAAAGCCCGGTACGGCTAACTCGATCTCTTGAGGATCGCACGTCACTAACGCGCTCGGCACCTCGCCTTCGAACTCGTGAGTCCAAAAGTACGTCAGCCCCGTCAAGACCCGACCCTTCTCGGGAATCGGTTCTTTCATGATGACGTCAAAGGCGCTCAAACGATCGGAGGCCACCAGCAAGAGGTGCGCCTCATCGACCTCGTAAAGGTCGCGTACTTTACCGGAGTAGAGATGACGAAGTTCGAGCGTCACGCGCGCCACGTCAAGGCGTCGAGCACCCGGCGTCGATGAGCCAAGAGTCGATCGAGGTCGAAGGCCGTAGCGATCGCCTCCGCGCTGAGGGTCACCTCGTCGTCGGCCTCAATCACATCGCGAAAGTTGCGTCGCTCGTCAATGGCGCGTCGCGACGCTCGTTGCACGACGCGATAGGCGTCGTCGCGACTGACGCCTGACTCGATCAGCGCCAGTAACACTGACTGAGAGAAGACCAACCCGAGTGAACCCTGGGTCAGGTTCTCCAGGGCTCGCTCTTCGTGCAGGACCAAACCGTCAGCTAACCAGGTGGCCTTGCGCAGCATGTAGACCGTCAGCATCAACGCGTCGGGCATCACCACCCGCTCCACACTCGAATGTGAGATGTCGCGTTCGTGCCAGAGGGCGACGTCTTCCAGGCCGGCCTGGAGATAGCCCCGCAGTACTCGCGACAGGCCGCTCAACCGCTCGGCCAGGACGGGATTGCGCTTGTGGGGCATCGCCGACGAGCCCTTCTGTCCCGCGGCGAACGGCTCTTCGGCTTCGCCCACTTCGCTGCGCGCGAGGTGTCGTACCTCGAGAGAGAACTGCTCGATGGAGGTCCCGATCGCGGCGCAGGCGTAGAGAACTTCGGCGTGGCGATCGCGAGCGATGACCTGAGTCGACGGCACCGGGGCGAGGCCCAGCCGACAGCAGACGTACTCCTCGACCGCGGGGTCGATGTTAGAAAAGGTCCCGACGGCCCCGCTGAGCTTGCCGACCGCAATCCCCGTTCGCGCGCGCTGGGCTCGCTCCAGATCGCGATTGACTTGCAGGGCGAAGAGCGCGAACTTCGCTCCGTACGTGGTGGGTTCGGCGTGCATGCCGTGCGTGCGACCGACGATCGGCGTGTCGACGCTCAACTCGGCGCGTTTCGTGAGAGCGTCGCGAAGAGCACGAACTTCAACGACCACGATGTCCATGGCGGCGGCGAGTGAGTAGCACAGCGCCGTGTCGACTACGTCGGACGAAGTGAGTCCGTAGTGCACCCACCCGCCTTCGGGCATGCCAATGCGCTCTTGGACCACGTCGACGAAGGCGGCCGTGTCGTGATTGGTGATCGCCTCGCGATCGTTCACCGCCTCGACGAAGCCAGCGTCGACGACCGGACGGCGAGTCCGTAACGCCGCGGCGTCGTCCTTGGGCACGACCCCCAACTCGGCCAACGCCTCGGCCGCCAAGATCTCCACTTCGAGCATGGTGTCGAAACGGTGTTCGTCGCTGAAGAGCGCCGCCACGTCCTTCGGCGCGTAACGGGGGATCACCGCGCCACCGTACTGACGGTGAGGGCGATGTCGCTTCGTCGAATGCTTCCCTTAAAGGAGATGCGGTCCGCCCCCTCGTACGCGCGACGTCGCGCGTCAGAGACACTGGCTCCCAGCCCGGTGACCGCCAGCACGCGTCCGCCGCGGGTGATGAAGCGACCCTCGGCGTTGCGCAACGTCGCGGCGTGAAAGACGATGACGTCCTCGCGGGCCTCGAGTAACTGTCCGTCATCACCGATGCCGTCGATCACGTCACCCTTGCGCGGGCTATACGGGTAGCCCTCGGCCGCCAGCACCACCGTGACGGCAGCGCCGCTGGCCGGCAGGGTGCGATTCTCGAGTCGACCCTGAGCGCACTGCAACAAGACATCAAAGAGGCTATCTCCGTAGAGCGGTACGAGTACTTCAGCCTCGGGGTCTCCGAAGCGAACGTTGTACTCGAGTAACTTCGGCCCCGAGGCGGTGCGCATCACGCCGGCGTAGAGCACGCCTCGAAACTCCAGATCTCGGCGGCGCAGTTCCTCCAGTGTCGGCGTAATGATAAGGCGCATGATCTCAACAACCTGGTCGCTGGTGAGTGACGGCATCGGCGCGTACGCGCCCATGCCCCCGGTGTTGGCTCCCTCGTCCCCGTCGCCCACCCGTTTAAAATCCTGGGCTGCGACAAGGGGCACCGCGGTCGTGCCGTCACAGAGCACGTGGAGCGAGCACTCCTCACCCACCAGGCCTTCTTCGATCACGATCGTGCGACCGGCGTCGCCAAAGGCAGCGCCGCTCAGCTTCTCGAGCACGTCGCGTCGCGCCGCCGCTAGGTCGTTGGTGACCAAGACTCCCTTGCCGGCCGCCAAACCATCGGTCTTGATGACGTAGGGCGCACTCATGGTCTCTAGGAACGCCAGCGCCGAGCGCTCGTCGCTGAAGTCGCCGTACGCGGCGGTCGGAACGCCGGCGTCGGCCAAGAACTCCTTCATGAAGGACTTAGAACCCTCCAACTGCGCGCCGGCCGTTCCCGGACCGAACACCGTTTTTCCCTGGGTGCGAAGTTGGTCGGCCAGACCGTCAACGAGAGGCTGCTCCGGGCCGATCACGAAGAGGTCCGCCTCGAGGTCGATGGCTGGCGTCGCCACGCAGGCCAGACCGTGCGCGGCGATGCCCGCGTTACCGGGGGTGACGACGACCTCGCCGCTTTTGGCCAGTGCCCAGGCTAAGGCGTGCTCGCGAGCCCCGGATCCCACGACGACGCAGCGCTTCACGCGGTGCGCACGAACTGCTCGCGTTCGGGTCCCACCCCCACCACGGCGATGGGAACACCGATCTTCTCTTCTAAATACCTCACGTAGTCCAGCGCCGCGATCGGCATCTGATCAATGTGACAGACCGAGGTCAAGTCCGAGCGCCAACCGGGAATCGTCTCATAGAGCGGCGTGACGTCGTGCAGTACCGACTGGTGAAAGGGCATGTGTTCGTAGCGCACGCCGTCGTGCTGGTAGGCCACGCAGACTTTGATCTCGTCGAACTCATCCAGCACGTCGAGCTTGGTGAGGGCTATTTCGCTCAGTGAGTTCAGTCGAACCGCCTGACGGGCCATCACTACGTCAAACCACCCGACGCGGCGTCGACGTCCGGTGTTGGTGCCGAACTCGTGCCCCCGGGCCACCAGATACTCTTCGAGCTCGCCGCTCAGCTCGGTGGGAAACGGTCCCGCGCCCACTCGCGTGACGTAGGCCTTGGCGATGCCCACGATGGACGTGATGTCGCGCGGTCCGAGTCCCGACCCGACGCACGCCCCTCCGGCCACCGGGTTGGACGAGGTCACGAAGGGGTACGTCCCGTGATCGAGGTCGAGGAACGTGGCCTGCGCGCCTTCTAGGAGAACACGTTCTCCTCGGGCCAGCGCCTCGTGCACGAGAGCGACGGTGTCGCCAATCATGCGCGCTATGCGCGGAGCCAACTCGCCTAAGTACAGTTCGGCGATGTCCTTCGCGCTGATAGCGGGACGGTTATAGATCTTGGTCAAAATCAGGTTCTTCTCGTGCAAGACGACGTCGAGCTTCTCGCGAAAGATCTTCGGGTCCAGCAGGTCCTGCACGCGTAGCCCCACCCGCGAAGCCTTATCGGCGTAGGCCGGGCCGATGCCCCGCTTGGTAGTGCCGAGGGCGTTGCGACCCAAAAACCGCTCGGTCAATCGATCGAGCTCCTGGTGGTAGGGCATGATCAAGTGCGCGTTACCCGAGACCACCAAGCGTGAGACGTCGACGTGACGTTCTATGAGCGTGTCCAGCTCCGAGAGCAGCACCGCGGGGTCGACGACCACGCCGTTGCCAATGACCGGCGTTACTCCGGGATAGAGAATGCCCGAAGGAACGAGCTGAAGGGCGAACTCTTGACCGCCCACCACAATGCGGTGACCGGCGTTATGGCCGCCTTGGTAGCGAACGACCATGTCCATGTCGCGCGCCAGTAAGTCGGTTAATTTTCCTTTGCCTTCGTCACCCCACTGGGTTCCGACTACGACAGTTGCGGGCACTGGACTCCCTCGAGACGGCCTCGTTGCAGGGAAAGCCTACCGCAGACGCAACTTCTAACCCCCGGCGTGCACGATTGTGCGAGCGTCGGTTTCGGTTTCGACACCCGAGCACGTGAGGATCAGAAATCTCCTCCGGCGCAACTGCCTTTACGTTTTTACCTTTCCTGCCAGAAAACAGCGGTGAACGTAAAATGTGTAGCACCGAGTGAGTCACCGGTTAGTGGAACGTGATGGCTCCGTCGACTGCATCGACGTGAATCGTGTCGCCGTCTTTGAAGGTGCCCTGCAACACCGCCAGAGCCAGAGGGTCTTCGAGTCGTCGTTGGATGACGCGCTTCAAAGGTCGAGCGCCAAAGGCCGGGTCGTACCCTTCGGCCGCCAAGGCCTGAGCCGCCGCGGGCGAGACGTCAAGAACGATCCGTCGAGCGGCTAAGCGCTGACGCAGTCGACCCAGTTGAATACCGACGATGACGGCCAGGTCCGCTTCGTCCAACGAGCGAAAGCGGATGATGTCGTCCACCCGGTTGATGAACTCGGGACGAAAGAAGTCCGCCGGATCACCCGCCAGGTTGCTCGTCATGATGAAGACCACGTTGGTGAAGTCGACGGTGCGACCTTGACCGTCGGTCAGTCGTCCGTCGTCGAGGACTTGCAGCAACAAGTTGAAGACGTCCGGGTGAGCTTTTTCGATCTCGTCTAGGAGTACGACGGCGTAGGGACGTCGCCTAATGGCCTCGGTGAGTTGTCCACCCTCTTCGTAGCCAACGTAGCCCGGAGGCGCGCCGATCAGTCGACTGACGGCGAACTTCTCCATGTACTCACTCATGTCGATGCGAATCATGGCGTGTTCGTCGTCAAAGAGATACTCAGCTAGCGCTCGCGCCAGCTCGGTCTTGCCGACTCCCGTCGGTCCCAAGAAGAGAAACGAGCCGATCGGTCGATGGGGATCAGAGAGCCCGGCGCGCGACCGGCGAATGGCGTTAGAGACGGCCGTGACGGCCTCGTCTTGGCCCACCACGCGGGTGTGGAGTAACTCCTCCATGCGCAGTAGCTTTTCCACCTCGCCTTCCAACATCTTCGACACGGGCACGCCCGTCCAGCGACTGATGACCTCGGCAACGTCCTCGGCGCCGACCTCTTCTTTTAAGAAAGCGCCGTTCGCCTGGAGCCTCTCGAGCTCCGCGGTGGCCTGGTTGATGGTGCGCTCCAGTTCCGGCAAGGTGCCAAAGCGGATGGCCGCGGCGCCCGCTAAATCTCCCTGTCGCTCCAGGCGCTCACCCTCGGCGCGACGGTCCTCGTACTCAAGCTTGGCCGTTTGGATCTTGGTGATGGCCTGTTTCTCGGCCTGCCAACGCGCGGCCAGCTCGTCGGACTGTTCTTTTAGTTGGGCGTACTCGGCCTCTAACTTCTCGCGACGATCCTTCGAGGCCTCGTCCGTTTCGTTCTCTAAGGCCATGCGCTCGATGTCGAGTTGGCGCAGACGACGAATGACCACGTCGAGCTCGGTGGGCATCGAGTCAATCTCGATGCGCAGGCGCGAGGCCGCCTCGTCCATTAAGTCAATGGCCTTGTCGGGCAGGAAGCGATTGGGCACGTAGCGCTGCGACAAGGTCGCGGCGGCGACTAACGCGGCGTCTTGGATACGCACGCCGTGGTGCACTTCGTACTTTTCCTTGAGACCGCGCAGAATGGCGATGGTGTCCTCTATCGAGGGCTCGCCCACGTAGACCTGTTGAAAGCGCCGCTCCAAGGCCGCGTCCTTTTCAATGTACTGGCGGTACTCGTCGAGCGTCGTGGCCCCGATGAGGCGCAGCTCGCCGCGGGCGAGTAAGGGCTTGATCATGTTGCTGGCGTCCATGGCGCCTTCACTCGCCCCGGCGCCCACGATGGTGTGCAGTTCGTCAATGAAGGTGATGACGTCGCCCTGAGCGTCTTCGATCTCTTTGAGGACTGACTTCAGACGCTCTTCGAACTCGCCGCGATACTTAGCGCCAGCGATCATGGAGCCGAGATCCAGCGCGATCAGTCGGCGGTCACGAAGTGACTCCGGCACGTCGCCTTCCACGATGCGAAGAGCCAGACCTTCGACGATGGCGGTCTTGCCCACGCCGGGCTCGCCGATCAAGACCGGGTTGTTCTTGGTGCGGCGCGAGAGCACCTGGATGACGCGCCGTATCTCGTCGTCACGGCCAATGACGGGATCCAACTTACCGTTTCTCGCCAACGTGGTGAGATCGCGGCCGTACTTCTCCAAGGACTGAAAGGTCTCCTCGGGGTTCTCCGAGGTGATCCGGGCCGATCCGCGAATACCGCGCAGCGCCTGTAGCAAAGCGTCGCGAGTGGTGCCCAGTTCCTTGGCCCAGGTCACCAGGATGTGGTCGACCGAGAGGTACTCATCACCGAGTTCGCCTCGCAGCTCGTCCGCCTCCTCCATTCCTTCGCGAGCCTCCGGCGAGAGACCGGGCTGCGTTCCGCCGACGGCGCGCGGCTCCCCCGCCACCTTCTCGTTGAGCGAAGCGCTGATGGCGACAGGATTGAGCCCCGCCGCCACCAGCAGGGGACGCGCGATGCCGTCGGCCTGATTGAGCAACGCCAACAACAAGTGCGACGGCGTGACGTAGGGGTTGCCCGCGGCCGCCGCTTGAGTATTAGCAGCCTGGAAGGCCTCACGTGTCTTGGTGGTCCAGCGTGCGGGGTCGAGTGTCATCATCGTTCCTTTCGGGCTCGCCGCTTGGCGTCCACCACGACGGCCAGGGCGTTCTGCACCGGCACCAGGTCGCGCCGGTACTGGCGGTGGGCCGCTTCTAAGTCGTCACGGGCCCGGGTGGCCTGTTCGTTCAGCTGGCTCTTGAGGGTCTCCAGCTTCGTTTCGAGCGCCATGATCCGCTTCACGCCCTCTAAGTTCACGCCCTCGTTGGTGAGATCTTGGATCCGTCGAAGGGCCACCAGGTCTTCGTCGGAGAATCGTCGCGAACCACCGCTCGTGCGCTTCGGTCGAAGCAGCCCGTTTCGTTCATAGTTGCGCAGGGTCTGGGGGTGCACGCCGGCCAGCTCGGCGAAGACCGAGATGACGTAGACCGCGTGGAGCGCGGGGCGCTCAGTCACTGGCCACCTCGGCGGCGACCGTACCGTCCTCGTCGAGGGCGGCGGCGAGTTGTTCCACCAGTCCGCGCTGTTGACGGTTCAATTTTCTCGGGACGGCGACCGACACGGTTACCAACAAGTCGCCAGCCGCGTTCTTGCCCGAGGCGGGCACGCCGCGACCTTTGACGCGCATCGTGGTGCCGGGCTGCGTGCCGGCGGGAATCTTCAAGGTGACGGGCTCGTCCAGAGTGGGCACGTCCACGGTGGTGCCGAGCATCGCTCGAGTGAGCGGCACCTTCACCGTGGTCGTCACGTTACGACCCCGTCGATCGAAGCGAGAATCGGGGCTCACGTGGACATCGACGTAGAGGTCCCCGGCCGGGCCACCGTTGGTGCCGGGATTACCTTTTCCCTTGAGGCGAATGCGTTGGGCGTCGACGACCCCGGGAGGAATTCGCACGTTGACTCTCCGCGAAGAGGGTTCGCGGCCCGTCCCGTGACACGTGGGACAGGGCGTGGCGAAGCGTCCCCCGCGACCTTGACAGACGGGACAGACACTCGACATGGCGAAGGGACCTTGGTCGTCGTTGATGACGCCGCGTCCTTGACACCTTTCGCAGGTCACGAACTCACTGCCCGGCGCGCCACCGGTTCCCTTGCAGGTGTGACAGGCCTCGTTGCTCGGCAGATTGACCGTCGTGGTGACTCCCTTGACGGCGTCACGAAAGCTGAGGTGCAGGGCGGTCTCTAGGTCCCCCCCGCGTTGAGCCGCCTTCTGTCGGCGTGATCCTCCGAAGAGCCCGCCGAAGAGATCACCTAAGTCGCTGAAGTCACCGGTTTGAAAGTTGAATCCACCCGCCCCTTGACCGCCCAGACCGCTGGCGGCCGGTCCGAGGCGTCGCACCTCGTCGTACTCTTTTCGCTTCGCGTCGTCCCCCAGCACGTCGTACGCGCTGGAGATCTCCTTGAAGCGCTCCTCCGAGCCGGGGTGGGTGTCGGGGTGGTACTGCTTGGCTAGCTTGCGATAGGCGCGGGTGATCTCTTTATCGGTGGCACTCGAGGTGAGACCGAGGACCTGGTAATAGTCCTTGTCAAACCACTCTCGTTCGGCCATGTCGTTCTACTAGCCCTTAACTTTCACCATGGCCGGACGCAGCACCACGCCCTTCCAGCGATAACCAGCGCGCAGTACGTCATCCACGATGGGGCCGCTCGAGGTCTCGTCGCCTTCGGCGTGAGCCACCGCGTCATGTATTTGGGGATCAAAGCTGGCGTCGACCTCGTCGATGCGCTCTAAGCCTTCACGCTTCAAGGCGTCCAGCATGAGGCTTCTCGCCTGAGCGAGCGCGGTGGCTTCATCGCTCTGCGCGTCGGCGAAGTGGGCTTGGGCGTAGTCGAAGGCGTCGAGCACCGGCAGCAACTTGGCGATGATGTCACCGGCCGCCCGAGCAGCCGCGTCGTCGGAAGATCGAGTCACGCGCTTGCGGTAGTTCTCGAAATCGGCCTGCAGTCGTTGCAGGGCGTCTAAGTAGTCGTCGCGCTGACGTTCCGCTTCGCTGCGATCGTCAAACGCCTCGGTGGCGTCGTCCTCTAACGACGCCACCGACTCGTTCTCTACGTCGTCGCTCACGCTTCGTCCACGATCTCCGCGTCGACGATGTCGTCATCGTCGCCGGCCGGGGCCGCGGGCTCGTTGGCGTTGGACTTGGCCGCCTCTTCGTAGAGGCGCTGGCTGAAGCTCTGGCTGGCCGAGAGCAACTTGTCCGTCGCCGACTTAATCGAGTCCACGTCGGAACCGGCGAGCGCCTCTTTCAACGAGGAGAGGGCGCCCTCCACGTCGTCACGCTCACTGCCCTGGAACGACTCGGCCTGGTCCTTTAACAGCTTCTCGGTCTGGTACACCAGTCCGTCGGCGTTGTTGCGAACCTCAGCCTCGTCACGGCGCTTGCGGTCGTCCTCGGCGTGGGCCTCGGCGTCACGCACCATGCGGTCGATCTCGTCCTTCGACAAGGCCGAACCGCCGGTGATGGTCATCGACTGGGTCGCGCCCGTGGCTTGGTCCTTCGCCGACACGTGGACAATGCCGTTGGCGTCGATGTCGAAGGTGACTTCGATCTGGGGAATACCGCGCGGCGCCGGGGGGATGCCCACCAGTTGGAACTTACCCAAGGTCTGGTTATAGGACGCCATCTCGCGCTCACCTTGTAAGACGTGGACCTCGACCGAAGGCTGATTGTCATCGGCCGTGGTAAAGGTCTGGGACTTCTTGGTGGGGATGGTGGTGTTGCGCTCGATGATCTTGGTCATCACGCCACCCTTGGTCTCGATGCCGAGGGACAACGGGGTCACGTCGAGCAACAAGATGTCCTTCACGTCGCCCTTCAAGACACCGGCCTGTACGGCCGCCCCGATGGCCACAACTTCGTCGGGGTTCACACTCTTGTTGGGCTCTTTGCCGGTGACCTTGACGACGAGCTCTTGGACCGCCGGGATGCGCGTCGAGCCGCCGACCATGATCACGTGATCGATCTTGTCCAGAGTCAGACCCGCGTCCTTGATGGCCTGGTCGAAGGGCTTGCGGCATCGCTCCACCAGATCGGCCGTCAGTTCGTTGAACTTGGCGCGGGTCAACTTGATGTCGAGGTGTTTGGGTCCGTCGGCGGTGGCGGTAATGAAGGGTAGGTTGACCTGCGTCTCTTGGACGGCGGAGAGTTCGATCTTCGCCTTCTCGGCCGCTTCCTTTAGGCGCTGGACCGCCATCTTGTCCTGGGAGAGGTCGACGCCTTCGGTGTCCTTGAACGTCTTCACCAGCCAATTCATCACGGCGTCGTCCCAGTCGTCGCCACCGAGGTGGGTGTCACCGTGGGTGGACTTCACTTCAAACACGCCGTCGGCGATCTCTAAGACCGAGACGTCAAACGTGCCGCCACCGAGGTCGAAGACCAACACGGTCTGTTCGGCCGGTCCCTTATCGAGACCGTAGGCCAGAGCGGCGGCCGTGGGTTCATTCACGATGCGCAGCACTTCGAGCCCGGCGATCTGACCGGCTTCCTTGGTGGCGGTGCGCTGGGCGTCGTTGAAGTACGCGGGGACGGTAATGACGGCTTGGTTGACGCTGTCGCCCAAGTAGGCCTCGGCGTCGCGCTTCAGCTTCTGTAAGATGCGCGCCGAAATCTCTTGGGCCGTGTACTTGGTGCCGTCGATGTCGACGCTCCAGTTCTCGCCCATGTGTCGCTTGACCGATCGAATGGTGCGATCGGGGTTGGTTATCGCCTGGCGCTTGGCCACTTCACCGACCAGCACTTCGCCGGTCTTGGAAAATCCGACCACCGACGGGGTAGTTCGGCTGCCTTCAGCGTTAGGAATAACAACGGGCTCGCCCGCCTCTAATACGCTCACCACCGAGTTCGTGGTACCGAGGTCGATACCGACTGCCTTTGCCATGAAAACTCCTTACGTTCTTCTCTGAGCCGCCGGTCCGTCCGGGCTGTCAGATCACTTTCTCAAGTTTACAGACTTGAGTCTTACCTTGTCAAGAAAAATTACATCCTAAGTAACAAGTAAGAATTTCATTAGTCCTGATAAGGCCTACCGAGGGGCGCCGAAAAGAGAATTCGGCCCCAGGACTACGCTCAAAGGGTGCCCGACCTCATACTTTTGCGCCACGGACGCTCCGAGTGGAACGATCTGAACCTCTTTACCGGCTGGCAGGACGTCGACCTCTCCCCCGAGGGCGAGGTCGAGGCTCAGGTGGCCGGCCAGTTGCTGGCGGCCGAGGGTGACCTCGACCTACGGATCCTGCACACCTCGGTTCTAACCCGGGCCATTCGTACGGCGGAGATTGCCCTACACGCCACGGGTCGCTCCTGGCTCGGCGTACGGAGAAGCTGGCGACTCAACGAGCGACACTATGGCGACTTGACCGGCAAGGACAAACGACAGACCGCCGAGGAGTTCGGCATCGAGCAGGTGCAACTCTGGCGTCGCTCTTTCGACGTGGCCCCGCCCCTCATGGCGCTCGACGACCCACGGGCCAGCGCCCAGGACCCGCGCTATCGCGACGTGGACGTAGCGCTCATTCCTCGCACCGAGTGTTTAAAGGATGTGGTGGCGCGAGTCACGCCCTACTTTCGCGACGTGATTGCCGAGGATCTGAAGTACGAAGGAGTGCGCGGTGGGGCGGTCATTATCGTCGCGCACGGTAACTCGCTGCGCGCGATGCGCATGGTGCTAGAGAACATCAGCGAAGAAGAGATTACGGACGTTGAAATACCGACGGGCATTCCCTATCGGGTCACGCTCGATCGCGAGCTCAACGTCCTGGCGACGAACTACCTCGGTGATCCCGAGGCCGCCACGAGAGCAGCCGAAGCTGTTCGCCGCCAGGCCGGTTGAGTTAACTAGAGGGCTTCGGGCCCTCGTTCGTTGGTGCGGATGCGCACGACGTGCTCCACGTCGGTCACCCAGGCCATGCCGTCACCCACCGTGTCGGTGCGAGCGGCGTTCACGATGGCCTCGATGAGCTCTTCCACCAGTTCGTCGGTGCAAATGATCTCGATCTGGAGCTTGTCGACGAAGTCGAAGACGTACTCCTTGCCCCGGAAGACCTCGATGTGTCCTCCGGTGTGACCGAAGCCCCTCGACTGGCTTACGGTCATGCCGGTGATGCCGACGCCTTTGACGGCCTCTTTGACTTCGTCCAACTTGAAGGGTTTGACGACTGCGGTAACTAGTTTCATGATCTCTCCTTAGACGTTGTCGGCGTGCGTGTGGCTGGCCGATCCTACGGGTTCGCCGAAGGTCGGCTCGGGGAAGGCCTCTTCGTCGTGGATGGCGAGGTCACCTATGGCCAGCACATCATCCTTTTCTCGCAGACCACCGACCAGGAATCCGACCAACTTAAAGACGATGAAGGTCAGCACCGCTGTCCAGCAGATTACCCAGACGGCCGCCAAGAACTGTTCCCACAGCTGATGGAAGGAGTGACCGAAGAACCAGCCGGCCACGTGAAAGTTGCCGGTTCCTTTGAAGTCAGCGCCGTGGACGCCGTACTCCACCATGCGCGGGTCGGCCAAGATGCCGACCAACAGTCCACCGGTAAGACCGGCGAAGCCGTGGGTGTAGACGACACCCAGTGCGTCGTCGACCTTGGAGAAGGGACGGCACTTCGACAGGAACGTCCAGGCAAACCAGACGATCGTGGTGGCGATGACGCCCACGCAGATGGCGCCCACCCCGTTCACCCAGCCCGCGCTCGGAGTAATGGCCACCAGTCCACAGATCATGCCGTTGATGGCGCCCAAGAACGTGGGTTTCTTCTGTTTGGAGAGGAACATGTCCCAGAAGACCCAGGTGAGAACGCCGCAGGCCGTGGCCACGTTGGTATTGAGCACCGCCGCGGCCGCGTCCGCACCGGCGTAGAAGGGGTCACCACCGTTGAACCCGTTCCAGCCGAGCCAGAGGATTCCCGCTCCCACCGCCACCATCATTAAGTTGCTCGGAAAGGCGTTCTCTCGGTCCTGCCAACGCCTCGGTCCCAGCACCCACGCGCCCACGAAGGCCGCGACGCCGGCCGATAAGTGGATGACGTAGCCACCGGAGTAGTCAACCGCACCCTTCTGGGCGAAGAAGCCCCCGCCCCAGAGCAGACAGGCGTTCACGCAGTAGACCGTGGTGATCCACAGAGGCACGATGAGCAGCCACGCCTTGAACTTGATGCGTCCGACCAACCCGCCCAAGAACAAGAGCGGGGTGATCGCGGCGAAGACAAACTGGAAGTACGCCAACGTGGCCGTCGGGAAGTGGAACGGTACGAGGCTGTTCGCTCCCGATACCGCCTGACCCTGTTCGGAGCTGGCGGTTGCTAGCGGCTCGAAGTGTCCAATAAATCCACTCCAGAACGAACCCGTCGACCCGAAGTGCGAGATAGGACCAAAGGCCATGTTGTAGCCCCAGAGCATCCACACCAGAAGTGTCAGCGAGAAGCCGGCGAAACACATGAACATCGTGTTGACGATCCATTTTTTTCGAACCAGACCTCCATAGAGGACCGCCAACCCGGGCAGGCTCATCAATCCGACGAGCGTCGCGGCGGTGATCTGCCACGTGTTGTCCGCCGGATTTAGCCATTTGGGATACGGAAGATATGCAGCTGCGTCGAGCACGTCGACTCCCTTTCAACTCAGAGAGGGCCACGCTGTCCTCAAATGTTGAATTCAGTGTCGCAAGTAAGAATTTCGCATTCGTTAGCGCAGTGTTTCGAGATTGTGAACACGACCCTCAGATGAGGAATCTCTCAGGCTGCTACGACGTAGGAAAAGTGACCGCGCCCGTGGGTGCGTGCAGGACGTAGCGGTGTCCCCACGAGCTCCACGACACGGTGACGGTCGCCTTGGCGTTGCGTTCCACGAAGGTCACGGGGCGGGGTTTTCCCGTCGCCGTGACGTAGAGGGTGCCCGCAAACGTGGGCGCCCCGTCGAGGGGCGGCACGGTACCCCGGAGCGCCCGTACTCGACGCCCCTTGAAAGTCATCACGCCACTCTCGGCGACCCCGCCCGTAAAGCGAACCTGGCCAAAGTCCGAGGCCAGGGTCGTGCCATACGCGATGGAGCCGTACTCCGAGTTACTCGGCGTGAGCGTCATCCACTCGTTGGCGTAGGTGGCGGCGTCGGTACTGGAGAGCGCGTAAATCGAAGTGAGGCCCAGCGTGTTCGCGCGCACGTAGAGCGTCTGGAGGCGATCGAAAGCAACGACCTGCGATTCGCCGCCCCCGAGCGAGGAGACGAACTGCAGACCCTCGGTAGTACCGATGTCGTCGGAGGCTTCTTGCACGACGACACCCTTCTGTTTGACCTGCACGCTCTCGTGCACCCAGTGAGAGGAGATGGCGTTATCCAGCGCGGTGCGCAGGAGCGCGCGAGCCGTCGCACCCGAGGCTCCGACGTCACCAGAAAGTAGAGCGACCGCGCCCAAAAGAACCGCCGCGCCGACCACCAGACGCGTAGCGCGAACGCGCACGGAGAAAAGGTTCACGATGGACTCCTTCTGATGGCTGTCGGCGTCACTTCAAGGGTACCGGCGAGCACCCTCGCCACTTCGTCAGCTCAGCGAGCGTTCGACCACCTGGGAGATGTCCATCACGGACACGTCGTCACCGCGGCCACTGGCCTTGACGGCGTCGTCCAGCATGATCATGCAGAAGGGACACGCGGTCGAGATGATGTCGGCGCCGGTGCCCAGAGCCTCCTCGGTGCGATCCATGTTGACGCGCTTGCCGATGGTCTCTTCCATCCACATTCGCGCGCCACCGGCCCCGCAGCAGAAGCCCTTTTCTCGGCAACGACCCATCTCCACCTTGGTCACGCCCGGTATGGCGTCCAGCACGTCGCGGGGTTGATCGAAGATGCGGTTGTGACGGCCCAGGTAGCACGGGTCGTGGTAGGTGACCGTGCCTTCGTAAGAGACGCCGGGCACCAATCGCCCGCTGGCCACCAAGTGACTCAAGAGCTCCGCGTGGTGAATCACTTCGTAGTTGCCGCCAAGGGCCGGGTACTCGTTCTTCATGGTGTTAAAGCAGTGCGGACAGCTGGCCACAATCTTCTTGGCCCGGGCCTCGTCGAGGGTGGCGATGTTGACCTTGGCCATCTCTTGGAAGAGGTACTCGTTCCCCATCCGCCGAGCGGGGTCCCCGGTGCAGGACTCGCGAGGACCGAGAATACCGAAGGTCACGCCGGCACGATGCAACATGCGCGCCACCGACTCGATCTGCTTACGACCACGTTCGTCGAGTGCCCCCGCGCAGCCCACCCAGTAGAGATACTCAACGTCGTCGGGAATGGCGCCGTCAAAGACCGGCACGTCAAAATCCAGCGCGGCGAGCCACTCGGTGCGCTTGCTCGAGCCGAGTCCCCAGGGGTCCCCCTGATTCTCCAGGTTGCGCAGCAGGAGACCGGCTTCGGTGGGAAAGCGCGACTCCATGAGCACTTCGTAGCGCCGCATGTCGATGATGGCGTCGATGTGCTCGATGTCAACCGGGCACTGCTCGACGCAGGCCCCGCACGTGGTGCAGGACCACAGCACATCGGGATCGATCGTGGTCGGCACCAAGGTAGCCACGTCACCGTCGCTCCCTCCAGAGAGCAACCGGTCGGCGGAGGCGAACATGTTGTCACGCAGACCCATGATGACGAGCTTCGGACTGAGGGGCTTGCCCGTGGTCCACGCCGGGCAGACGCTCTGGCACCGTCCACACTCGGTGCAGGTCGAAAAGTCCAGCATCTGCTTCCAGGTGAAGTCCTCGACGTGACCGGCGCCAAAGACGGTGTCTTCGGTGACTTCCTCCATATTCATGTTGGGTGTCTTGTCGAGGCCGCCCAAGGCGCGCGGACGTCGCGAAAGGCCCACGTTGATGGGCGCCAAGAAGATGTGCAGGTGTTTGGAGTACGAGACGAAGACGATGAAGCCCGAGATGACGGCAATGTTGAGAAGGAGGAACACCGCCTCGAGCACACTGTTCACGCCCACCCCCAGTGGCGCGAGCCAGCTGGCCACTAGTTTCGAGGCGAACGCCCACCACGTGACGAAGTGCGCGTTAAACGTGGTGAGGCGTTCCCCACCGCTCACGGTGTAGTACCCCGGCTTGATTCGTGTAAAGGGAAAGTGGCCGGTATTGATCTGCGCACCGCGATAGAGCAGCAGCGTGATGATGACCAGCGCGATCATCCCCAGCACCGCCCACGCCGCGTTGGTGTGGCTTCCGTAAAAGCGACTGGCTCGTTCTTTCTTCGCCGGCGCGTTCTTCACGCGAATGATGGCAAAGACCACGAGAGACACCAACACCGCGGTGGCGAAGAAGTCCTCAACGAACGCCAGCCAACTCATCTGGCCAATCCAGGGAATGTGGAAGTTCCGGTCGAACAGCGCGCCGTAGGCCTCGAGGATGGTGGTGAGAAGGACGGTAAAGCCCCACATGGTGAAGAAGTGGGCGAGACCCGGAACGGTCCATTTGAGTAACTTGCGCTGCCCCGCTACTTCTACGGCCTCGGCGTCGGCCACTTTTCGTACACCGTTCCAGCGCCGCGGCGCGCTCTGACCCTTACGAATCAGTGTCGAGAGCCAGTAGAAACGACGACTGGCGACGCCAAAGCCCACGACGGTAATGACCAGGCCAATTACGATACGAGCTATCACGGCGCTACCTCGAAGGATCTCACTATTACCACTATTTCTTGAAGTTCTCGGAGTAGCGACTGGGCGTGGGTCCGCGCTGTCCGCGATACTTTGAGCCCAGCCCCGACGACCCGTACGGACGGTCTGCGGCCGTGGTCATTTGAAAAAAACTGATCTGGCCGATCTTCATCCCGGGATAGAGCGTGATGGGCAGGTTGGCCACGTTGGAAAGTTCGAGGGTGATGTGCCCGTCCCAGCCGGCGTCAATGAAGCCGGCGGTCGAGTGGATAACGAGTCCGAGGCGACCGAGAGAACTCTTGCCGTCGAGGCGACCAACGATGTCGTCCGGAATAGCGATGCGCTCGGTGGTGGAGCCCAACATGAACTCTCCGGGGTGCAAGATCATCGGGGTCTCGGTTCCCACGTCAATGAGCTCGGTCAGGTCTTCTTGGGCTTCGCGAACATCGATGACGCGTTGGGAGTGATTGCGAAAGACTCGAAAGTACTGATCAACGTGAACGTCGACCGACGACGGTTGAATGCAGTCCTCGCCCAGGGGTTCGATGATTATCCGGCCCTCGTCGAGCGCCTCTTTTATCGACCGATCCGAGAGCACCATCAAGAGGCCACGATACTCGTTGGCACCAAATCGACCTGACGAGAGGCCGGATCGACGGTCCGTTGCCTACGACAGGACGCGTCGACGGAAGTTGCGCAGACCCAACCACAAAAACACGGTGCAAAATCCGAGCATCACGGGGTAGATGACGTAGAGGTGCATGTGCGGCGCGTTGGTGAAGGCCGCGCGCATTCCCTCATTCACGTAGACGAGAGGATTAATGAGCACCAGAGTCTGGAGCCAATGAAACCCGCCGATCTTGACCGGCGCCAAATGCGTCCAGGGATAGTAGGTCCCGCCGAGAAAGGTGATGGGCAGGATGATGAAGCCAAACATCAGACCGATGTTGCGGGGTTCAAACGACGTCCCGAGGATGAGACCGAGCCCCGCCATGGTGACACAGGCCAAAGGGACCAGCGTCACAATGATGAGCCAGTGCAGCGACACGTCAGCCGTGACGCCGGCGGCGTGCACGACCGAGGCGATAGGAAAGACGATGGCGGCCGCAATAAGACCCTGCACGGCGCCCGAGAGAATCTTGGACACGGCCACCAACCAGATCGGACAGGGGGCCTGCACCCGGTCCTCAATCTCACGGGTAAAACCAAACTCCTGGGCCATCACGAGCGCTATCGACTGAACGCCTTGAAACATGATCGAGATGCCGACGACGCCCGGCACGAGAACGGTGGCGAAGGCCGACGCCCCATGTGCGCCTCCTCCCCCGACCGCCTGACCGATTTTGGGAAAGACGAAGAGAAAAACGAAACACAGAAGAAACGGCTGGACCAGGGTTCGCAGCAGGAACTCTCGAAAGGTCTTGCGCAACACCACGAGGTCTCGAAGAATCAGAGCTCCGAGGGCGGCGCGACTGGCGTCGAAGGCGGAACGCGTCGGTGCGCTCTGGATGCTTAGCGTGGTCATATCTCGCGCAACTCCTTGCCCGTCAAGTTGATAAAGACGGTTTCGAGAGTCGCCTCGGCGACGGCGAGGTCCAGGATTTCCACCCCCGCAGCCTCGGCGATGTTGACCACCCGCGGCACGAGTCGATCGGCACCTTCCACCTGCATCGTCACCATATTTTCCACCACTCGGGTTCCCACGACACCGCTCAACTCCCGTGAGAGAGAGGACGCGAGAAGTTCGCCGTCCTTAGCGACCTTGACGGTCACGATAGTGTCGGCCCCGGTGCTCATCTTCAGATTGGTGGGCGTGTCGAGTGCGAGAATCTTGCCGTGGTCCATGATCGCCACGCGAGCGCAGAGTTGATCGGCCTCTTCCATGTAGTGAGTGGTCAGGACGATGGTCTGGCCGGAGCCGTTGAGTTCTTGGAGCATCTCCCAGAGCGCGAGACGACTCTGCGGGTCGAGCCCCGCCGTGGGCTCGTCGAGAAAGAGGACGGCCGGGGAGTGAAAAATCGCCCGAGCCACCATGAGACGTTGGGCCATGCCGCCCGAGAGGGCGTAGACCGAGGCCTTCGCCCACTTCGACAACGAAAACCGGTCGAGCAGCTCATCGGATCTGCGACCTGACTCTTGGGCGCTGATCCCAAAAAGTCGACCGTGAAAATACAAGTTCTCCCACACCGTGAGTTGACGATCGAGGGTGTTCTGCTGGGACACAATCCCGGACACCTGCTTTACCAACGCGGGATGCTTTCGCACGTCAATGCCCGCGACGAACGCGTGGCCCGACGTGGGTACGACCCGGGTGGTGAGAATGCCCGCGGTCGTTGTCTTGCCCGCGCCATTGGGTCCGAGAAGACCAAAGATCTCGCCTTGGAAAACAGTGAGGTTAAGACCATCCACGGCAGCCACGTCCATACCGGGATACAACTTCGTCAAGTCCTCGGTCCGTATGACTTCGTTGTCGATGGTCGTGATCAAGCTTTCCGTCGTCGCTTGGACCAACATTAGGGGTCCTAGAGCAACGCCATCGTCTCCGTTTAGCCCGCAATTGAATAACGGAACCACCCCTCTATACAGTGGCTCAATGAGTAAAGGCATCCCTGCGAGGGCGAAGCACACGCTCAAGACCGAGTGGTTGCTCGGTATCACTATGGGAGTGATGGCGCTAGCCGCCCTCGGCCTCGGCAAGGCGTTCGGCCAGATCCAGAACTCTTCGCTCCACCAAAAGCTCTACGCCTGGGCGGCGGCCGTGGTGTTGATCATCACCGGGGTCTACGCCATTGTCCATCTCTCGCGAGCCATCGGTCGACTCGTTACCCGACAGTCCAACCAGGGCGCGGGGGCGACGATTCGACTGGTCACCTACGGTCTCGGTTACGTGGTCTTGATCATCGCGCTACTCGCCGTACTCGGAGTGTCGCTTGACCACTTGTTGATTGGTGCGGGTGTCGCCGGAATCATCCTGGGCGTCGCGGCTCAACAAAGTTTGGGGAACGTTTTTGCGGCCATCGTGATGCTCTTCGCCAGACCGTTCGTGGTGGGCGATCATATTCGTATTCGCTCCGGTGTGACCGGCGTGCTCGACGTCAAGGTCCTCGGCCTCGGTTTGACCTACGTCACGGTGATGACCGATGACGGTGTCTTGCTCGTCCCCAACTCCATCCTGCTCGGCGCGGGCATCGGTCACCTGAAACGGGGAGCTGCTCCCGTCCCCTCACCTGCCCCGTGGGAACCACCATCAGCCACCGACGGTGCAAACGCAAATGACGCAACATACTCTTCGGCTTCGGCCGCTACTGATGCTCCCACTCCGAGCACATCGCCCAACGCGAGTGGTCAAGATGCGTCAGAAAAGGGACTGGCGCCTGGCACGCCAACTCTTTAGCGTCCATCCACGAGGCGGAGACGCCGCTTTCGCCCCGTTGGGCCAGGCGAAGTGCATTTGAAGAGCTGAACACGCTATAATTCTGTACATGACTACCATTTCATTGGCCGAGGCTCGAGCGCAACTCTCCAAGCTCGTTGAGGGAGCCTCAGCAACCCATGAGCGCTACGAAATAACCAGAAACGGCCAGCGTGCGGCTGTCTTACTCGGGGCTGACGACTACGACTCTTTGCAGGAGACAATCGGCGTGCTCAATGACTCGACTCTTCTTTTGGAACATCGTGAGGGTGTGGACGCACTCGAACGAGGTGACGTATTGAACGGCGAGCAGTTGGCCACCCGAATGCGCGCGGCGGGGCGCCTTCCGGTCAAGAAGTGACAGACGAGCCGTACCGGCTCCAAATTTCAGGGCCCGCAGCGCGATCTTTGGCTGATGTGCTCCCAGCCAAGGTCGCGGCAGCAGCCTACTCGTTCATCACCGGACCACTGATAGACAATCCTCGTCGCGTCGGTCGTCCCCTTCGCCCACCCGTCAACCCGGCGTGGTCAGCCCGCCGCGGCGACTATCGAGTGCTCTACCTCATCAACGACATTGATCGAACCGTGAAGGTGACGGCCGTTCGCCATCGGAGTGATGCATATCGCATATGAACATGTTCGCTTCATCCACCTGACTTGGGACTGTCAGTGCCATCGTCGTCGCGGAGATTCCTTCTAGAGCAGTGTTGACGCTTCGTGCTGCAGCGACCTTTGGGAGGTGAGGAGAGAACATTGAAGAGTCCTACGGAGGAAACCTCTCTCAAGGGCTTCGCCGATCAATGGCTCGATCTCCGTTTCGATCTGGCGATCCGAACCAAGGAACTCTACGAATATCTGCTCGACAATCACATCCATCCCACCCTCGGGAGCTTTTCTCTCAAGAACCTGACGCCCTCAACGATCCGGGTCTGGCACGCCGAGTTGGCGCAACGACACCCCAGCACGGCCGCGAAGTCGTACCGCTTGCTATCGGCAATCATGACCACCGCGGTGACAGACGGCGTCATCGTGAACTCCCCTTGCCGAATACGAGGAGCTGGAAGCGAACACGCTCAAGAGCGACCCGTGGCAACGGCCGAAGAGGTGAGAGCTCTCGCTGACGCCATGCCCGGCCGCTTACAGCTCGTGGTGCTCCTAGCCACGTGGTGTCAGTTGAGGCGAGGTGAGATCCTCGGTTTGAGGCGAAAAGATGTGGACACGCTGCACTCAATGATCCACATTGAGCAGAGCCGTATCATCACGCGAAATGGGACGTCAATAATCAAATCTCCGAAGACACGAGCGGGGCGAAGATCTCTGGCAGTTCCCGGCCGGTGATGGAAGCCGTCGTTGAGCACTTAGAGTCTTTCACCGATTCAGAGCCAGACTCGCTCCTCTTCTGCTCCCCTAACGGCCCACCACTGTCAGTGGGCGTATTGCAGCGGGCTTGGACTAGGGCGCGCCTGAGGGTTGGGCGTCCAGATTTGCATCTCCACGATCTTCGCCATACGGGTCTGACGTTCGCTGCGGCCTCCGGCGCGACGACAGCGGAACTGATGCGAAGGGCCGGCCATGCGTCAATCGAGGCCGCTCTCAGGTACCAACATGCGACAAAAGACCGAGACCGCGTCTTGGCCAAAGCGTTAGAAGACCTGATGGAACCGAGGGACTGATATCAGCGCTTGACGTCTCGGCGGGCGACCCGGATCGGGCTCGGTTCTCAGGTCGGGTGCGCCGAGTCATGCTGTTGATCGGACTCGTTCTCTTTTCATGATTCGTCGAATTCAGCGCTCGTACACCTCACGACGATGGCCCGTTCGAAGAACCAGTACCAAAAGCTCACCTTCGAAGATCTCATATATGACGCGGTAGTCGCCTGTTCGAACTCTCCATTCGCCGTTGCCACCGGCCAATTGTTTCGCAGCCGGTGGACGCGGGTTTCCCGCGAGAAGGTCAATGGCCGCCTGAACTCGCCGACGAGCGTTGGGATCTAGTTTTCGAAGTTGACGCGCCGCGCTTGGCGACAGTTGAATCTCATAGTTCATGTCAAGCCGAGATCGGCCTTGACCTGCTCCCACGGGATTGGCGTAGCGCCGGTTGCCCTCATTTCGGCCCGGGCTTCTTCGGCGGCACGCACGTCGGCCATATCTTCGGCGAGTTCGATAATGCGATCAAGATCATCGGCGTCAATAATGGCGGCCACTCGTCGTCCTCTGAGCGTCACGTAGACCGGGCTGTGCTCGGATCGCACACGTTCGATGATGGATGAAAGTTGTTGTCGCGTGTCGCTCACGGAAAGTGACTCAGCGTTACTCATGTACACATTGTACCTCAGGGGCCCGTAGCGTACACAATGTACTACCTCTAATTGACGAACCCAGCCAGTCGCCGGGTTTCCGACTGAGCCCAACGAAATGTTCCATTCGGGTACATCATGCTATAATTGTGGCATGAGTAGGGTACGCGTCAGCACAACGGTGGATGGTGACCTATTGAGTGCGGCTCGGTGCCTTCGTGCCAATGCAAATGACGCCACGCTGCTTGACGAGGCCTTGGGTGCGCTTGTGGCCCGAAACCGTGCGAGGGAGATTGACGCTGCCTATGTCGCATACGACGAAATCCCGATTGAAGAACCCGACGAGTGGGGAAGCCTCGCAGAATTTCGTGCCGGTATAGCTGCCTCGTGACCACAACGCCGCTACGAGGCGAAGTCTGGTGGTGCGAGATGCCAGATATTCAAAGACGGCCCGTGGTCGTGATTTCTCGCGACGCGGCCATCCCGAGATTGCGGCGAACGTTGATCGCCCCGTGCACAACGGCGATTCGCAACCTACCAAGCGAGGTTGTCCTCGAACCCGGAGACGACCCCGTCAGTCGCCGCTGTGCGGTGAATCTTGATTCGGTGGAAAGTGCGTCGATAACGACCTTGGTCGAGAGGATAGGACGCCTCAGCGACGGGCGAATGCGTCAGGTGTGTTCCGCACTTGAGGTTGCGGTCGGTTGCGGGGATTAGATAACCAACGTTCGCAAAAGAAGACGTGGATCAACAGATCTGGACTTGATGTCCGTGGCGCGTGGAGCGGGTAGCAAGGACTGATGTCGCGTTCGTCGTCTTCCAATCTGCGTTGCTTGGCTCCAACCCGAATGAGCTTCGTTGTCGACGATCATGCCCAACCGGGTCGTAGCACTTCGTAGCACCATGTGCTACACTTTAAGAGTGACTAGGACAATCCCTCAGCGGGAATTGCGAAACGACAACGCGCGTGTGATAGACGCGGTGGTGTCTGGAGAGCGCTTTGTGATTACTCGCAACGGACTCGCCGTAGCCGAACTGGTACCAGTCCAGACTGATCGTCCTAAGTTTGTGCCAAAGAGCGAACTGCTGGCACTCGCGGTGAGGGGGCCCCGCCTTGACTTCGAACGGTTTCGCGACGATCTTGACCGCGCTCTGAACCAGAGGCTCTAATGTCTTCGGGTCTCCTTGATACGTCCGTCATCATTGACTGGGACCGTCGCGAAGTCGCTAACGCGCTGCCCGACGAATCGGCGATCAGCTCGATCACTTTGGCCGAGTTGACTGCGGGCCCGCGACTCGCGTCGACCAGTGCGGAAAGCGCTCGCCGTCAATCTCGACTCCAACAAGTTGAGTCAATGTTTAACCCCATCCCGTTCGACGTCAACGCCGCGCGTAGTTATGGCGAAGTGGTTACCGCGGTGACGGATGCTGGCCGCTCTCACCGGCCTCGAATCGCCGATTTGCTCATTGCTGCCACGGCGCACGCTAACGGCCTCACGCTGTACACCCGAAATCCCGTCGACTTCGTCGGCCTCGAGGATGTCATTGACATCCTCAGCATTTGATGGGTCGGCTGCACCATCCAACTGATCTTTAAGTAGCTGACGCTCTACATCACTAGACTCGCGGAGTCATATAGGAAAATGCGGGCGTAGTTCAGCGGCAGAACATCAGCTTCCCAAGCTGAGAACGCGAGTTCGATTCTCGTCGCCCGCTCCACCATTTCAAATTTGGCTTTCCTATTTGTCAGGGAAGGCTTGGGCTTCCGGTGCGTACGCCGGAAG
>JAOBWI010000014.1 GCA_025463285.1 Acidimicrobiaceae bacterium
CTCGACGCCCTGAGCCTTTAGAAACTCAAGCGTGGCTCGCTGGGCCTCGTCGACGGTAATCGACGAGGCGATGATCTGGGGCAACAGGCCGGACTTGGTGTGCATCTCGGTGACGTACGAGCCCATCTGAGCTAACTCGTCAGCGCTGGCGTGGATCACCAGGTCCGGTCCTTCGGCGACGGTGTTGAGGTGGTCGTCGGTGAGCAAGGTGGCGATCTCGACGATGACGTGGCGTTCCGGCTCCAGTCCGGTCATTTCCAAATCCATCCACACCAGCACAGTGCGACACTACTTAATGAGCGACCGCTTATGGCGTGTGTAGCCTTCGCGCTATGGAAATCTTCGCCAAGTTGCTTCATCCCGACGCCGTGGCGCCTCGGTACGCGAACGACGGCGACGCTGGCTGTGACCTCGTGGCCGTGGAGCCAGCCACCCTTCGAGCGGGCGGGGGTCGAGCCCTCGTGGCGACCGGACTGGCGGTGGCTATTCCCGAGGGTTTCGGGGGATTCGTGCTGCCCCGCAGCGGTCTGGCATCTCGTCACGGCGTCACCTGCGCCAACGCTCCGGGCCTCATCGATCCCGGATATCGCGGCGAGGTCAAGGTGGCTTTGGTGAACTTAGACCCCGTGAGTGACTATCAGGTGGAGAAGGGGGACCGCATCGCGCAGCTCGTTGTGCTGGCGGTCGAGCCGGCGGAGTTTTCTCTCGTCGAGGAGTTGCCCACCGCGTCGCGTGGTGAGGGCGGCTTTGGCAGTAGCGGACGATGACCAAATTTCTTGACCCGCTCGACAGCGCCTTCATTCTCTTGGAGACGCCCGGGACGTCCATGAATATTGGCGCCGTGGTCGAACTCGAGCCCGGCGACGTCAGTGACCCGCAGGAGCGTTTCGACATCATTCAGCGCAACATCGCCGACAGGATTCACGAGGTCCCCGTCCTAAGTCAGCGAGTGGTGCGCGCTCCTTTCGATATGACCTGGCCGATCTTGATCCGGGACGAGAAATTCGACCTGGATCGACACGTCGTACGCGTGGCCCTGCCGACGCCGGGCTCTCGCGCACAACTCGACGCGATGATCGCGGAGTTTCTTTCGCGCACCCTCTCCCCGCAGCGTCCCCTCTGGCAACTTCTGGTCATTGAGGGACTGGACGACGGACGCACGGCCCTCGTGTTAAAGGCCCATCACGCGTTGGCCGACGGGGTCTCGTTCGCCGAAACCTTCGCCAACCTCTTTGACATCTCGCCGGCGGTTCGCCCTCCCGCTCCACACGAGGAGGAGCACGGCACTGACGACACCGTCACCACGTCTCTCGGACTCTTGCGCGAGGGGCTGGGCAAGATACGGCGTAACCCGGCCCTGGTGGTGGAGAGCGTGGCCTCCTGGGGAGCTCGGCTCTACGAGATCGCGCGGGCCTTCGTGAGCGTGGTGTCTTTGCATGGACGTCGACACGCGACGCCCGATCAGCCGTCAATCTTCGAAGCGCGCGAGACGTCGCTCAACGGGGCGGCGGGCATCGAAAAGGCCTACCTACGCATTCGGGTGCCCCTAGGCGACGTCAAACGCGCGGCCAAAGCGCGAGGCGTATCGGTCACCGACTTCGTGATGGCGACGACCAGCGGTGCGCTTAAGCGACTACTCGACGAGCGAGGCGAAGTGCTCCAGCGAGATTTGATCGCCTTCGTGCCCATCAACGTTCGCGGAGAAGGCGATACGGCGGACCTCGGAAATCGGATCTCGGGAATGCTCGTGGCCTTGCATACAGATATCGAGAACGCCGAGGAGCGTCTGCGGGCCATATCGCGCGACTCTCTCAAGACGGTGGGCGAGCAGCGGGCCCATCGGGCGAAGATCTTTCAAGACATGCCTCGCGTGCTCGGACCCACGCTCCTCTCGCTGGGGGGAAAGTTCATCTCGGCCTTTAACCTCTTCGATCGCATTCCCATGGCCAACGTCATGATCTCCTCGGTGGCCGGACCACCGATACCGCTCTGGCTGAGCGGTCGCCGGGTGGCCTCGGCCACCCCGTTCGGCCCTTTGGTCGGAGCGTTTTCTCTCAACGTGACCGTCTTGGGATTCGGAGAGAGCTTGGAGTTTGGACTCTTCGCCTGCGCTGATCGATTTGACGATCTCTCGTTGCTGAGCGACTACGTTCTCGACGAGGCGAGCGCACTAATAGGCGCCACCGAGCCTTAGCTCGGCTTGGCTCGCGCGGGGGCGTCGGCTACAATCGACGTACCACGCGGACGTAGCTCAGTTGGTAGAGCGCGACCTTGCCAAGGTCGAGGTCGCCGGTTCGAGCCCGGTCGTCCGCTCCAAGGGTCCACGTTCCGCTTTTCGCGCGCGGCGGCCCACCTCTGACAGCGGGCCTGTGCACCTTTCCAACGAAGCCGCCCTGGGTGGGAGAGTTTTCTTTTACGGTGCCCGACGGGCGCTACGAAGTGATCTCTACCCATCAGGAGTACATCCGTTGGGTCGACGTGCGCTCGGGGAGTTCCGCGGACGTGATACTTGGCTCACTCCTCTCGGGGGTGACCCGCCGCTTAGTGAGGTCTCCAGTCCGCGCTCGAGGGGTCGCGTAGGGCCGCTCGAGCTAAGTCGTCGTACTGGTGAAGGTTGGTCGGCGCAGCCTCATCCTCATCGAAGCGCGGCTGCGGCGTGAGAACAATCAGACGGCGCTGATCGTAGAGCGCCCACTGGCCTCCGGTGTCAATGGCGGCACTGGCCAGCTCGGACCCGTTGTCGTCGAGCAGCTCGGCGAGGAACGCGGTAAACGCGGCCCCCGCCTCGTCGACGACGAAGCTCAAGCACCCCGAGGTGGCGATGTAGGAGCCAGCGACGGCCATCGAGAACGAGGAGGCGGCCAACTGATCTTGACCAATCGGTCCGGTCGTAAGGGCGTCAGTGGCGTCGAAGGCGTCGGCCAAGGTAACCGCGAGCTGGGCCAGATTCGTGGTGGGTTGATAGGGCACTTCGTTATCCCCGAGGCGAGAGGGTGCCCCAAAGACGCCAAAGGTGGGAGAGCTGCGAAAGACGAGCGTCTCTAGAAAACCCGTCCCGTAGGTGGTGGCGACTTCCACGACGTGGCACTGTTGGAGCTCGTCGATGCGCTGCAGGGACCCTTGGGCAATATCGAAGCGGTCACTCGAGCGTTCGCTCGCCACGTCGAGAAAGTTGGTGCGCAAGAGATCGAGGTTCTCGCCGAGCGAGCGGGCCACGAAGAGAGTGGCCTTCAGCCACGACTCCCACGGCACGTCTTTTTGGGGCAGGAGAGCGTACGCGCTGACGGCCTCGACGATGAGTCCGAGAGAGGCGCTGCGGCGCGCTTGAAGAGTTCGGCGCATGGCGAAGAGTCGTAGGGTGTCCGCGTCCTCTTCGGACAGAGCGCGGCGAAACTCGAGTCGCTCCCGGGGGTCCAAGATGGCGGCACTGCGAACGAGAGCTCCGACCGAGTCGTCGTTCGCGTCGGGGCGAAAGCGCACCAGCTCTCCGGCAAGGACCCCGTAGGGGTGGGCGGAGAGCTCCGCAATGAGGTTGCGAGCGCTCGTTTGAAAACTCACGTCGAGGATGGTGTCGGCGTCATCGACGCGGCGGTTTCCACCCCGTCACCCTACGGCTATCGGGGGCCGTCTCGAAACGACGTCGCCGCTCAACTCGCCCACCCGCTACTGTCGCCTTCGTCGTCCTTATTGTTCGAGTGGGGAGGTGTCATGATCAATCCGGCGTTCGAGCCGTATCTCCTCCAGGCCCGCGAGAACCCTGAACCTCCGCCGTCGAGCGTGAACGCGGACGACCGGCGCCGAGCCTTTCGTCTGGAAGCCGAGGCCCTTCGCGGCGAAGTGGCGCCGATGTCCCGGGTGCAGGACCGCTCCATTGAATTAGAGGGACGAACCCTGGGCGCGCGGCTGTACGTCCCAGTCGAGGAAGCGACGCCGGCTCTCGTTGTCTACTTTCACGGGGGCGGCTTCGTGCTCGGAGATCTGGACACCCACGATTGGCTGTGTCGACGTCTCGCCTTTGATACCGGTTTGCCTCTCCTGGCGATCGACTATCGACTCGCCCCGGAACACCCTTTCCCGGCCGCGCTCGACGACGCGACCGACGTGGTTCGCTACGTGGCGACGCGGCCGCAGGAGTTTGGAGCGCGAGACCCGGCCCTCATCGTCATGGGCGACTCCGCTGGTGCCAACCTGGTCACCGTCGCCGCCCGGCAACTTCGCGACCTCGGTGTCGAGATCGCCGCTCAGGTCCTCATCTACCCGACGCTCGGACCTGAGATAGTCACCGACTCTGCCCATCAATTCGGGTCGGGTTACCTTTTGGACCTCGAGAGCCTTCGCCACGACTACTACCTCTATCACAATGGCTTTGTTGATCACACCGATCCTCGCGTGACGCCACTGCTGAGTACTGACCTGAGCGGTGTGGCCCCGGCGGTCGTCGTAGTCGCCGAGTGTGATCCCCTACGCGACGAAGGCGTGGCCTACGCGGGACTGCTCGAACACTTCGGCGTCCCCGTCGAACTCCTCGAGGCCAAGGAGATGGTCCACGGGTTCTTGGAGATGGGCGGCGTCGTTCCCGACGCGCTCAATATTCTCGACGAGTTGGCCGCGCACGTTCACCGCTTGGTGGACGCGGCGACGTGAACGTTCTGTTCATCACGCTCGATCAGTTCCGAGGCGACGCTTACGGGGCGGCCGGCCACCCTCTGGTCACCACGCCGACGCTCGATCGCATTGCGGGTGAAGGAGTTCGCCTCGAGCGTCACTACTCCCAAGCGGCCCCCTGTGCTCCGGGACGCGCGGCGCTTTTTACGGGCATGTATCAGATGAACAATCGAGTGGTAGCGAATGGCACCCCGTTGGCGAGCACCCTCGATAACGTGGCCTTCGTCGCGCGCCGCGCGGGATACGATCCGACGCTCTTTGGCTACACCGACCAGGGAATCGATCCCTACCGGGCCAACGGCGCTGATGACCCTCGTCTCAACGACTACGACGGGGTTCTGCCCGGGCTCTCGGTCGGCCTCTATCTCCCCGAAAGCCAGGCCGGTTGGTCCCAGTACTTGCGTGAGAAGGGTTACGACGTGCAGGGAAACTGGCAGCAACTGCTTCGTGACGAACCGACGCGACCGGCCGAGGACTCTCTCAGCGGCTTTCTCACCACGCGGTTCTTGCAGTGGCTGGGGCACGAAGAGAGTGGTTGGTTTGCGCACCTTAGCTATCTGCGTCCCCACCCGCCCTACGCCGCGGCCGGCGAGTATTCGACTCGCTACGATCCGGCCGACGTGGCGTTGCCGATCGCGCCGGTCAACGCCGACCAGCGTCACCCTCTGCACGAGGCGGCCCTCTCGTCGCTCCAGGCCGCGGCTCCGACCGACCAGGACGCCCTGCGGGCGCTGCGCGCTCAGTACTTCGGCATGATCTCCGAGGTCGACTTTCAACTGGGACGCATCGTGGCGGCGCTCGAAGAGCGAGGGGAGTGGCGCGACACGCTGGTCGTCGTCACGGCCGACCACGGCGATCAACTGGGCGACCACGGTCTTATCGAGAAGTTGGGATTCTTCCCTCAGAGCTACCACGTCATTGGACTGTGGCGTGACCCCCGGCTGCCTGGTGGTCGCTCCATCACCCGCTTCACCGAGAACGTGGATCTCCTGCCTACGCTGGCCGAGGCGCTCGGCGTCGAGCCACCCGCGCAGTGCGACGGGCGCTCGCTCGGTCCGCTCTTCTTGGACGAGGACGTGAGATGGCGCGAGGCCGCGCACTATGAGTGGGACAGCCGTTTTCTTTTTTTGGGGGCCACCCAGTCGGCCCCGAGTTGGACCTTGGCGCGATGCAACTTGGCGGTCTCCGCGGGAGAGGACCTGGCGTACGTGCAGTTCGGCGACGGTTCGTATCGTTGTTTCGATCTGGCGCTCGATGCGACCTGGCGAACCGAGTGTCGTGATAGTGAGCGCGTGCTTCTAGGCGCGCAGGAGCAACTGTTGTGGCGCCAACATCACCTCCGGCGTGAACTCACCGATATGTTGCTCACTCCCGATCGTCGCGGCTATTGGCCCAGCGACTTGCACTACAGCGCGCTAGCGCAGTCCGTTCTGTAACGTCGCCAAGAGAAGTTCGAACGTCGCGTCGCGGTCGGCGGCGAAGTTGATGCCGAGTAGCTCTAGTGAGACGTAGCCGTGACAGGCCGACCAAATGACCTGGGCCGCGTCACGTGCGCTGGAGCGATCGAAGAGACCGAGATCTTGACAGCGCCCTACGTTCAGCACCAACGCCTCGTACGTCTGCGCCGCGACCTGGGAGGCCTCGAGGGATGGCTCGAAGTTGCGAAAACGGTGCATGAACATGACGGTGTAGAGGCCGTGGTTCTCGAGGGCGAACTGTCGATACCCGCGACCGGCCTTCACCAGGTCCTCTTGCGCGCTCGCCGACGCAAAGGTGATGGCGTGGCGCAGGGTGTCGAAACCTTCGATCCATAGGGCCTCCAACACTCCGTTGACCCCGTCGAAGTGGTTGTAGAGGGCCATCGGCGCGACCGAGGCGCGTTGAGCGATGGCTCGCACCGTGAAGCCGTCCGGGCCTTCCTCGTCAAGGATGGCGAGGGCGGCGCGCAGGACGTCGGGTCCGATCTGGTTCGAGGGCGTTCGAGCGGTTCGTTCCATACTTGACAACTATAGAACAATGTTCTACATTAATGGAACATTGTTCTAGTGGAGGTTCGCGGTGCCCACGACTCTTCACCGTCGCCGCTGGTGGGTGCTCGGTGTTCTCTGCCTAGTGGTCCTTATCGTGGTGATTGACAACACCATCGTAAACGTGGCCCTCCCGGTCTTGTCGAAAGATCTGCACGCCTCGAACTCGTCCCTGCAGTGGATCGTCGACGCCTACTCACTACCTTTCGCGGCGTTGCTCTTAGCGGGGGGAGGACTTTCCGATCGGTTGGGTCGCAAACGTGTGATGCACGCCGGCCTCGGCGCCTTTGGGGCCTTTTCATTGATGGCGGCCTTTTCGACCAGCGTCGCCACCTTGTTAGTTGCTCGCTCGCTGATGGGCGCCGCCGCCGCCTTCATCTTTCCCGCCACTTTGTCAACGGTGACGATTACTTTTGACGATCTCAACGAGCGCGCCAAAGCTTTTGGCCTGTGGGGAGCGGCGGCGGGCGTGGCGATCGCCATTGGCCCGGTGGTCGGTGGCGCTCTTTTGGTCCACTTTTGGTACGGCTCCATCTTTTTGATCAACGCACCCCTCGTGGTGATTGTCATCGTGGCGTCGGCCTTCGTGGTGCCCGAGTCGAAGAGCCCCCGTCGTCGGCCGCTCGACCTGGGGGGACTGATTCTTGGAACGACGGGCGTCGCCACGCTGACGCTCGCCATCATTGAAGGACCCGCGTGGGGTTGGCGCAGCGGCACCACACTGTCGATATTTCTCCTCGCTCTACTCTCGCTCGCCTCTTTCGTCCTCTACGAGATGCGACGCCAGGGTCCGCTGTTGGATGTGCGCATCTTCGCCAATCGCAGTTTCTCCGCCGGAGCGGGGGCCATCGCCATCAACTACTTCTGTCTGCTGGGCTTCATCTTTCTCATCACCCAGTACTTCCAGCTGATCCGCGGTTACTCGGCGCTGTCGGCGGGCGTGCACACTCTGCCCTTCGCCGCCGTGGCGATGGTGGCCACGCCACTCAGCGCCGTGGCCGCTCTCAAGTTCGGCGCACGCAACGTGGTGTCGGCGGGGTTGATGATCTTGGCCGGGGCCCTGGCCTGGGGTGACGTGGTGGGCGCTCACGCGGCGTACTTCGGTCCGGTGGTCGCACTGATGGTCACTCTGGCCCTCGGCTTCTCGCTGGTGAACGCTCCGTCCACCGCGGCGCTCATGAGTACTCTCGCCCCCGAACAGATTGGTGCCGGGGCCGCCGTCAACGAGACGACGCGTGAACTGGCGGGCACCATGGGCGTGGCCGTCATCGGCTCGGTCTTTTCGTCGCTCTTCGGACCCGCGGTGCGACGCGCGCTTCGCCCGTACCTGTCGCACGGACTGTCGAGCGCTCAACTACGCCACGCCGCCAGCTCGACGCACGCGGCCCAACTCACGGTGGCGCACTTTCCCCTCGCTCTCCAACGAGGCCTGAACGCACAAGTGACCAACGCCTTCATGGACGGACTGCACCGAGGGTGTCTGGTCGGCGCGGTGGTTGCCGCCCTTGCCGCCGTCCTCGTCTTCACGCGACTACCCCAAAACCGCGAGACCCACGAGTGCGCTCCTGTCGTGCGGGTGTAACTATTGCGTGGCGTGGGGCCAGTTTTATGGTGATATCTGGTATCAATGGTCCGGCGCACGTCCGCGGTGGAACAGAGAGAGTTTGAAAGAGTTGGTACAGCGGATTTCACTTTTTCGTCGCTTGATCCTGGTAGCGGGGGTCACGTCGCTGCTGGTCGCTTCGAGCGGACTGGCTGGTGCGGCCAACGTCTACGCGAGGTTTAACGCCGCCGACGCCCGTCTCGTGCCGGCGTCACTACGCGGGGTGACCTGGCAGATCGCGACCGACGCGTCGTATCCACCGGACGAGTGGATGAGCGGAACCAAAATGGTGGGCCTGGACGTGTCGATCATGAGCGCCGTGGCGGCGACCTTGGGCGTTACGTTCGTGGAGAACAACATCACCTTCTCGGCCATCGTCGCCGGGATCAAAAGTGGTAAGTACCAGATCGGTAACTCGTCCTTTACCGATACCAAGTCCCTGGAGAAATCCGTTAACTTTGTCGACTATTTTAAAGCCGGCGAAGGCGTGTTCGCCCTCAGTGGTTCCGCGGCGTCGTTTAGGTCGATCGCCGACCTCTGTGGGCTGACGCTGGCGGTGGTGGCGGACAGCCCCGAACAGGTCACGGCGACCGGCGAAGTGGCCAAGTGCCCGACCAACGAGCCGCTGAGTGTTCTCTCGTTTCACACCGACGCCGAGTCCGAGGCCGCGGTGCTGGCGGGCCAGGCGCAAGAGGCCTTGGTCGATAGCCAGGCGGCCGGCTACCTGGTCTCGGTCTCCAAAGGACGCCTGGAGCTGGTGGGCAAGGCGCACGACGTCGCGCCCTACGGTCTCGCTACCGCCAAGACGTCGACCGGCGAGGGCCTAGCCGTCGCCCTTCGCGCGGCCCTGCGCACGCTGGTGGCCAACGGCACGTACCGCGAGATTCTCCGTCAGTGGGGTGTCGCTCAGGGAGACCTGCCGTTGAGCAAAATGGTGATCAACGGGGCCATTTTCTAAGTCAGCGAAGTGACACGCCGCTCGTCGTCTTGAGTGTCGTAGAGTTCGCCGACGACCGACGGCGAGGCTGAGGAACGTCTTTGCTCTCGACTACGGGCGAAACGGCACTCCGTGAAAGGTGTCGATGGTCGTGAACGCTTCGACGGGGCGTCGGGTGAGTTTGGTTGAACGACTCTCGGGGTAGCCCAACGCCACAATGGCGGCCACGGCGGTGGTCGCGGGAAGATCCAGTATCTCTTGTAGTCGCGGTTCATTGCGCGTAGCGACCGTAGTCATCACCCCGCCCAGTCCACGCTCGTGCGCGCCGAGGAGAAGGCTCCACACGAAGGGATAGATTGAGGCGCCGCCCACGAGGTGATAGCGATCGAGATCACGGTCCGTCGCGGCGAGGGTGCTCAAGTCGGCGGTGACGACGAGCGTCACGGGAACCGTCGCCAGGGTCTCCGCGAAGCCGTCGGCGACGGACCTCGACTCGGCCGCTCCGCGTTGGCTCGCGGCGGCGAGTCGGTCCTCGTCGCTGGCGAGGGGAGAGAAGGGAGTGACGCCGGCTAGTAGGTGAGCTACGTAGTCATGCCAGGCGTCGAGATAGCTCTTCGCCACCTCGCGGCGGCGAACAGGGTCCTTGACGACGATGACGCCCCACGACTGTCGGTTTCCTCCCGAGGGCGCGAAGCGCGCGTCATCAAGCACGGCGTAAAGAACCTCGTCGTCCACCGGTTGATCGCGAAAGCGACGAACCGACCCGGTCGTACGCAAGGCGTCACGCAACTCCATGGGGTCACCCTAGGGCGAGCGTCGCGACGAGTCAGGCGTCGCGGCGAGTGAAGACAACCACGCCCACGGCGAACAGCGCCGCGACGTAGCCCACGAGGACGACCAGCGACGTCGTGGCCCCAAAGTTGTTGGGCACGCTCGCCGTGGAGATCATGGCGTGGCCCATCTCGGAGGGAAGGAAGCGTCGCATGTCGTCCTGCCAACTCGTCGGCAGGAAGAGCGCGATGATGGGAATGATCAGCAGAATGGAGACATAGACGCTGATGCACGCGGCGCTTTGACGAAGCAGGAGGCCCAGGGAGAAGGCGAGGACGGAGAGGAGGGTGAGGTAGAGGCCGGCGAAGACGACGGCTCGCAGCACGCTGGAGTTGGAGAGAGACGCCGTAGGCACGACGCCGGAAAAGATCGCTTGACCAATGGAGAACGTAGCGAAACTGGCTACTTCGCCGATCACGAACATCGACGCCACCAGAACGATCAGTTTTCCTAGCGCCAACTCGTAGCGCTTCGGCACAGCGCTGAGGGTGGTGCGAATCGATCCGGTGGAGAACTCACTGGTGACAAAGAGTGAGCCGATGACGCCCACCGCAAACTGCGCGAAGAGTACGCCGACCAGACTGGTCGAGACCGGGTCGAAGGTGGCCCGTTGTAACGGAGTGACCACGTTCCAGTGAAGTCGCGTGAGGACGGTGACGAGGGCACCGAGCCCGAGGGTCAAGAACAAGGTGACCACCACGCCGACGACGGTTGATCGAACGGAGCGGAATTTGATCCACTCAGAACGTACGACCGACCCTAGGGAGACGTCACGACTCACGTCGAACTCCCGTCGAGCCGTACTCCACCGAGTCGGAGGTCAAGTCCATGAAGACCTCCTCCAACGACGCGCGCTGCGGGGTTAACTCGTAGATCACCACGCCGGCGTCAAAGGCGATCTGGCCAATCTCTTCCGCGCTGAGATCGCTGACGCTAAGCCCGTCGTCATTTTGTTCCGTGACCGTGCCCTGCTTCGCGCGAAGGGCGTTGAGGAGCTGTTGATGGTTGTTCGCGCGGACGAAGACGCTACCTTTGGCGCTCGCCGTAAGCTCGTCAATGGAGCCTTGGGTGATTAGTTTTCCTCGTCCGATCACAACGATCTGATCGGCGCTGACGGCCATCTCGCTCATCAGGTGGGACGAGACGAAGACGGTGCGACCCTCGTTAGCTAAGGAGCGAAAGAAGTCACGAATCCAGCGAATCCCCTCCGGGTCGAGGCCGTTGACCGGCTCGTCGAAGAGCAGGATTTCAGGGTCGCCGAGCAGCGCGCCCGCAATGCCCAGGCGTTGGCTCATACCGAGGGAGAAGTTGCCGACCTTTTTGTTGGCGACCGAGGCGATCCCGACGAACTCGAGCACCTCGTCGACGCGAGAGAAGGGAATCCGGTTCGACGCGGCTAGAGAGCGCAGGTGATTACGGGCGCTGCGACCCGGATGGATGGCCTTGGCGTCGAGTAGAGCGCCCACCTCGTGCAGCGGGTCGCGAAGTTCCGCGTAGCGCTTGCCTTTGACCGTGGCTTGGCCCTTGGTGGGTCTATCGAGGCCCAGAATGATCCGCATGGTGGTTGACTTCCCTGAGCCGTTGGGCCCGAGAAACCCGGTGACCACGCCCGGGTGAACTTCGAAGTCGAGGTCGTTTACGGCGATGGTGTCCCGAAAGCGCTTGGTGAGGTGTTCGACTGTGATCATGGACCCCCACGAATCTAGTGAACGGGTGTCCGCGCCTCGTCGCGCTAGAGAACGGAGAGTCGAGCGATGGTCGCTTCACTCGTCGATCATGCGCCGAACGATATCTTCACGCCCGTGGTGTTCTCGTCGCCGGCTCGTCGTTTTTAAGAAGCGCGGAACCTCTCGAGTCGATGGTGCAGCAGAGACAAAAGCCCCGGCGCGCCACTCTTCAGCGCGGCCAGACACTCGTCAAACTCGCGGTCGTCGCCATAGTAGGGATCGGCTATATCGAGGTCGAGCGTCTCTTCGAAAAGGTTGCGCCACAGGATAACCTCGGGGGCACTTCGACGAAGTCGCGCCTGCACGTCGTAGCGGTGTTCGCGAGTCATGACCAGGATCAGATCCTGACGATCGAGGAAGTCCGAGTCGGCGTAGACCCCGAGCGTCCCCGCCCGGTGATAGCCCGCTCGGTCCAACGCGCGCCGAGCCCGGGGGTCCATCGGGTTGCCGACGTGCCAGCGGGCGGTGCCGGCGCTCGTCACGTTGACCCGTTCGCTCAGCGAAGAATCCTCGGCGACGAGGTGCTGGACCAGAACTTCGGCCATGGGCGAGCGACAGATGTTGCCGGTACAGATCGTTGCGACCTGGAACATCGGACCCACCACGTACCCCCTTGGGAAGTTTTACATTCCGGTCACCCAAAACGCCGGGCGCGACGTGCGAATGTTAGGCGCAGAAAGATAAAGTACCTTTAGGTCGAGCGGAAGGAGACGTGATGCCCTTATCGGAGCACGAACAGCGCGTCCTAGCCGAGCTTGAGGAGTCCTTGTCAAAGCAGGACCCCCGTTTCGCTAAAAACGTTCGCGAAACCAACATTTACTCCCACAGTGGTCGCCGGGTGCGATGGGGCGTGGCCGGCTTCGTCGCCGGCCTGCTGATCCTCGTCCTCTGTTTTTCTCACTCCGTTCTTTTGGGGCTCGCGGGAGTAGCCCTCATGTTCATTTCCGCAGTTGTAGTTGAGCGAAATGCTCGCCTCTTGGGGCGCGCGTCGTGGCAGGACATCACTCGTTCCAGCCAGGGCGACGACGCCCAAGCGAACTATGGTCCCCGGACCAGTTCGCTCCGCGACTGGTTGTCGCGTCATCGCCATAAAAGCGAATGACCCTTATCGGGGGCGCGCGCGGCGCGTCTCCGTGCCTAGCGATTGACGTGGGAGCGAGCAAGTTCGACGCCGCGATCGTGGCCCCCGATGGTTCGTTCACTCGCCGAGGGCGCATGGAGGTGTCCCAACACTCGGACGGGCTTTTCGAGGCCCTGGTGTCGTTGGTACGCGACGTGGCGCAGGGCGCCAGCGTTGAGGTGATCGGCGTGGGCTGCGCCGGGCCGATGACACGCGGAGGTGAGACTGTCTCGCCGCTCAATATTCCTTCGTGGCGGGAGTTCCCACTTCGTTCGTCGCTTCGCGACGCGACGGGTGTTGACGTATACATCGACGGTGACGCTCGTGCGCTCGCACTCGCCGAGGGAGTCTTTGGGGGTGCCCGAGATACGACGTCGTACCTTTCGATGGTGGTCTCCACGGGTGTGGGTGGAGGAATCGTTCTAAACGGTGAACTGCTCGACGGCAACACCGGCAACGCGGGCCACGTCGGTCACCTCAACGTGGTGCGAGACGGCGCGCTCTGTTCGTGCGGCGCGTACGGCTGTCTCGAGGCTGAGGTGTCGGGCCGAGCCATTCAAGAGCGCACGGGTAAACCAGCCGAGGAGGCCGACCACGCAACGAGGCTGCGTGCGGCGCAGCTCGTGGGTCGCGCCGTCGGCACTCTCAGTTCGGTGCTCGACTTTCGCCACTGCTTTATCGCCGGTTCGGTGGCGCTCGGTTTCGGCGACGAGTTCTTTAGCGAGGCGAACAAGGCAGCGCGATCGGTCGCCATGCTGTCCTACTCGCACGATGTCGAGATTCGTCGGTCGTCGCTGGGCGCTGACGGGCCGCTCTTGGGTGCGGCCCTGGTGGGTTGGCGAGGGTCGACGTGAACGGAATATCTCTTCGAGAGTTGGTTCGCTACCTCTGTCGCCACCCGTCCACGGTGCCGGTGGTGATGCGAGCGGGATGGCGGCTTCGCGCACGACGGTGGTGGCGGCGGCCCCCTTTTTTACCCCTGCCGGGTGCGTCGTACTGGCGCTTTCGCATGATGACCGCGTCGGGATCCTCGTCAGCGACGCTGAGCGCTCGCGAAGTGGTCGACGCCGCCACGTGGTCACTTCGCCAACGAAATGAAAGGTAGTTGAACGTGGGGCGAGTGCTGCTATTGAACGCGACCTTTGAACCGTTGCAGCTTGTCTCGGAACGACGCGCCGTCGTTTTGATGTTGGCCGGTCGCGCCGAGCCCATCGCGATGCCCGACGAGCCCAGCGTCTGTCGATCGTCCAGCATCGTGATCGAGATTCCGGCGATCGTTCGCCTGCACGACATGGTGAAGCTGCCGACCAAAATTAGGACGCCGCCGCTCACGCGACGCTCCTTGCTGTTGCGCGACAGTTACCGCTGCGCGTACTGCCTGGAGCACGCCGACACGATCGATCACGTGGTGCCCCGCTCACGGGGCGGTCGACATGAGTGGACCAACGTGGTGGCCGCGTGTCGACGACACAATATGCAAAAAGGTGACCGACTGCTCGAAGAGATCGGCTGGCGTATGCAGTTCGAACCCCGCGTGCCGGACGGTCCGTGGTGGCGTTGGCGCCACGTGCCCGACCCCGACCCGTTGTGGGCACCGTACCTACCTCGGGCCTCGTGATCGAGGTACGCGATCTCTACGACTACAGCGACATTCGAGGCCTTCGGCGAGCAACCATGTTCGTGGCGCACGTCGCTGGCCCCACGTTGGTACTCGGCGGGAGTCAGTCCGTTGACGTCGTGAACTCGTCGTCACTCGCGACAACGGCGATCCGTCGTCGTCGCGGCGGCGGGGGACTGGTGCTTCTACGCCCCGACGACATCTGGGTTGATTGGTGGATTCCGGCGCACGACGCACGCTGGGCGCACGATGTTCACGCCAGCTCCTTTCGCGTCGGCACGTGGTGGGCTCAGGCACTTCTTGGCGAAGTCGAAGGCGAGGTGAGCGTTCACCAGGGTTCGATGACGGGCGACCCCGCCTTCCGCGTCGTCTGCTTCGCCGGACGGGGTCCGGGAGAGGTCTTCCTGGACGACCGCAAGGTGGTGGGCGTGACGCAGTGGCGCGTGCGTGAAGGAATCTTTCTGTCGACCGTTCTGCCGAGAGACGACACGCGCGCCGTCACGGAGTATTTGGCGACGGTGCCTGAGGGGTTGGTCGAAGCGCTCGATCTCCACCCCCTCTCATCACTACGCCTCGACGACGCGGCAGTAATCGAGCGGCTCGCTCAACTCAGCGGGCCGTGGGAGCGTCGCGACATTTTTCTCACCGACTGAAACATCTCCTACGAACAAGTGATCGTCTTCTTTCGAGTGGCGTCCTCGCGCCTCGAGCTGGCCCAAAAATCGATCAAAAGTCGCGCGATTTGGTGAGTGGTGGTGAGTAGTGGTGTAATGTGTCACGAAGTGGGGCATAGTGGTGATCCCGCGAGAGGACAGGGATGCTCGGGTTCGTCGGTCAGTTTCAGCACTCGCTGGATGCGAAAGGTCGACTCATCCTGCCCGCAAAGTTTCGTCTGGAGTTCGAACGAGGTGGTCACCTGAGCCCCAACACCGAAGGTTGCGTGGCGCTGTGGACCCCGGGCGAGTTCTCCCGTCAGATGGATGAGCGACTTCAAATGAGTCGAGCGGGCGGGTCGTTGGAGCGACAGCAAGTTCGGTACTGGTCGGCCAACTCCTCCGACGTGGAGTTCGACAAGCAGGGACGATTCGCATTGCCGAGCGCGATTCGTGAGTACGGTCAGCTCTCTGGCGACGTTTTGATCGTCGGTGCCATTGATCACGTCGAACTGTGGAGTCCGACCACGTACGCCGAGAAAGTGAACGCGGCCGAAGAGATCTTTAAGCAGGGCAGTGACTAGTGAACGGAGCGACTCAGCAGTACCGGCCGCGGACCACGCGCAGCCTGACAATCGTGACAGCGACGCGGGATTCCTCCTCCGCCCTCTCGCCCGTTGTCCCGATTGACAGGCCGCGGATGGCCCGAGACAGTTATCACGACCCCGTACTCGCGACCGAGATCGTCGAGATGTTTGCCGGTCTACCCGCCGGCGTGGTCCTCGACGCCACCCTGGGAGGCGCTGGCCACGCCGTCGCCCTTTTGCGATCGGCGCCCCAACTACGAGTCCTTGGTATCGATCGAGACCCGGACGCTCGCGCGGTGGCGAGCGAGCGGCTGCGCGACTTCGGTGATCGGGCGCGAGTAGTGGCGGCTACGTTTGGCGAACTGCGAGAAGTGGTGCGCGACAACGGAGACTTCCTCGGGGGCAGCGACGTGGTTGGGGTGCTGATGGACTTGGGAGTCTCCTCACACCAGCTCGATGAGTCACTGCGAGGATTTTCCTTTCGCGCCGACGCTCCGCTCGATATGAGAATGGATCCGACGAAAGGTGAAACGGCCGCGCAGTATCTGGCGCGAGTCGATCAACACGAATTCGCTCGCCTCCTTCGTGAGAATGGCGAGTCTCGATTCGCCGGTTCGATTGCCAAATCGGTTCTGGAGCGCCAGCCCCAGACAACGTGGGAGCTGAGTGACGCGGTGGAGCGCGCCGTTCCCATGGCGGCTCGACGGCGAGGACACGTGGCCACGAGGGCCTTTCAGGCGCTTCGTGTCGTCGTCAATGACGAAGACGAGCAGTTGCGCGAGGGATTACGCGCCGCGCTGGACGAACTCGCGGTCGGGGGAGTGATGGCCGTCATCTCCTATCACTCGGGTGAAGACCGGGCAGTCAAGGCCTACTTCGCAGAACAACAGAGCGGCGGGTGTCGCTGCTCGCCGGAACTCGGCTGCGTTTGCGGCGCGATTAAGCGCGTCGCCGTCTTTAAGGCCAGTGCCCAGCTCGCCAAGCCGGGCGAGATCGCCGTGAACCCCCGAGCTCGTGCCGCGCGTCTGCGCGCGGTCCGAAAAGTGGCGCCGTGAGCGTCATAAGTTTTCCGCGCCGCGCTGTACCGCGACGTCCCGTCGCGCGTCCGGTACCGACGCGTCCAGCGTCGCACCGTGCGAGGGCACCGCGACGGGACGTCGCGGTGCAGCGTTGGCGCGGTACCTCCACTTCTCGAAAGGCGGCCGTCATCGTGGTGTTGGCGCTCGCGCTGTCCCTGGCCGGCTCAATGATTGAAGCCAATCGTCAAATTGAGATCCACCAACTGCAAAGCCAACTGCTTCAAGAGCAGTCCGCCTACGCGGTGCAAGTGGGTTCGCTGACCAATCTTTCCGCGCCAAGTCAAATCGCGACACAGGCGGGAGCGTTGCACTTGGTGGACCCCACCACCGTCACGCAAATTCCCTCTACGTCACTTGATGCGCCGCTGCCGCTACCGAAGTTCCTGGGTTATGCACCGGCGACATCAAGGACTACTCGGTGAGCGTCCATCAGACCTCGACACATAGTCGAACCCAGGTCCGCCGCGAGGTCGTCCGCAAGAAGTCGCTAGGCCCGCGTCGACTCTTGCTGCTTCGCGCGGGACTGGCTTTCGCGTTCTGCGGTCTGGGCGTGCGCCTCGTGTACCTGCAGGTGTTCGACCACGCTCACTACGCCTCGATGTCGGTAGAACAGGTGAAGGAGAACATTGTCACCACGGCGTTGCGGGGGGGAATCTACGACCGCGGCGGTCAGACGTTGGCCGTATCGCGTCCCACCTCGCTCGTCATCGCCGACGACTTTCAGATACGACACCCGGCGAGCGAGGCGCTCGCCATGTCACCTCTGGTCCACGTGCCGGTCGCCACGTTGACCGCGTTACTGTCAAGGAAAAATAGCGGGTACGTGGTCATCAATGGTTCGCTGGATCTCGCTGACGGCCACAAACTCTCGTCCCTGGTGTTCCCGGGCATTGTGGTCGAGAACTCGTCGGTGCGCACCTACCCGGATGGAACCTTGGCCACCTCGGTGCTGGGGAACGTCAACGCGAGCGGTTCGGGAACGACGGGCCTGGAGTACGAGTATCAAAGTCTCCTCGCGGGCAAGACGGGAGTCACGCGCGCTTTCGTTTCCGCTTCGGGGGTGAATCTCCCTGCGTCGCGATCCACCGTGGTGAAAAAAGCCCAGCCGGGCGTAGGACTTGAACTCACACTCGACTCGTCGCTGCAGTACGTCACCGAACGAGATCTCGCGCGACAGCTGAAACTCGAAGACGGACTCACCGGCCTCGCGGTCGTTATGGACGTGAAAACGGGCGAGATCCTCGCCGACGCGTCGCTCGTGAATACGAAGACCCAGGCGGGCGCGCTCGGCCCGGTTCCGTCCTGGGGTAAGAACGTGGGCTACCCCGGTATCGATCAGACGATCAACAACCTGCCGTTCTCCCAGGCCTACGAGCCGGGGTCCGTTTTCAAGGTGGTCACCTTTTCTGCGGCGCTGCAGGCCGGCCTCATCACGCCCGACACCATATTCCCCGTACCTAACTCGGTAGTGGTGGGGGGTCGATACTTCCACGACGCCGAAACCCACGGTCTGGAGCACCTGAGCACCACCGAGGTCTTGGCCCAGTCGTCCAACATCGGCACCTACGAGATTGGCAAGCGCGTGGGCGAAACAGGATTATTGACCCAAGTGGAGCGGATGGGCTTCGGATCGACCACCGCGATTAATTTTCCCGACCAGACGCCGGGACTCTTGGTGGACGCCAGCAACTGGTACGCGAGCGATCAGGTGGCCCTGCCGATTGGACAGGTGGACGCGGTGCCCGCCATCCAGGTGCTGGACGCCTATAACGCCATAGCTAACGGCGGCGTCTTCGTGGAGCCCAAATTAGTGCGGGGCTACGTCTACGCGAATGGCGCACTGAAGGCGACGCCGAAGAGCGCGACCCACGACGCGCTCTCGCCGAGCGTGGACGCCACCATGGTCAAGATGCTCGAGCAGGTGGTGCTCGTCGGTACGGGGACCAACGCGATTATCCCGGGCTACAGCGTGGCCGGTAAGACCGGCACGGCCACCATTCCCTTCCCCGGACAGGACAAATTGACGAACAGCTACAACGCCAGCTTCGTCGGGTTTGCGCCGGCCAACGACCCCGTTCTATCGATGATCGTCGTGATTCAACGCCCCCTCAACGACATCTATGGAGGAGCGGTCTCCGCCCCCGTGTTCCAACAAGTGATGTCGTACGCCCTTCACCACTACGGAATTCCCTCGAACGGCGCGGTCCAAAAGCCGCTCAAGGGCGCCGCTGCGAGCATCGCCTCGGACGTCACGTGATGCAACTCGGCGACATCTTGGACGACCTCACCTTGGACGTGGCGACCAGCAGTCTGGAGATCACGCGCGTGGAGAACGACTCGCGGCTCTGTGAGCCGGGCACGCTCTTTTTCGCGATGCCGGGCGCGCACCAACACGGCGCGTCCTTTGCGCGTGACGCGGTCTCTAATGGCGCCAGTTGCGTCGTGAGCGACGAGCGCCTCGCGCTGGATGCGGCGGTGGTCGTGGTCCCCACGAGTCAACTCGCGGTGCTGCTCGCGCACGCCAGCGCCATGATCGTGGGACACCCCGAGACGCGGGTGAAGTTGGTCGGCGTCACCGGGACTAACGGCAAGACCAGCGTGAGCAGCATTGTGTCGTCGCTGGCGACGGCGCTCTCCTGGAACGCCGCGAGCATCGGGACGTTGACGAACGAACGAACGACCCCCGCCGCGCCCGAGCTGTATCGAACCTTCGCCTCCATCGTCGACGGATTTGACCCGGGGACTACGAAGTCACTGGTGGCACTCGAAGTCTCGAGCCACGCTCTCGAGCAACACCGGATCGACGGACTTCGTTTCTGCGTCGCCGCCTTTACGAACTTGAGTCACGACCACTTGGACTACCACGGCACGATGGAGCGGTACTTCGAGGCGAAAGCTTCGCTCTTCACCAACGAGTACGCCAAACGGGCGGTTATTTGGGTCGACGACGAGTACGGGCAACGACTCGCGGCCACGACGGCCCTACCGGTGACCCCGGTGTCGCGCCGCGACGCTCTCGAAGTCGTCTCCACGCTTCGCGGTTCGACGTATTTTTGGCGCGACCACCTCGTGAACTCACCGCTGGTGGGTGACTACAACGTGGATAACGGGCTGATGGCAATGGCCATCATGAGCACGCTCGGGGCGGCCGACGACGAGGTGGCCGCCGCCATGGCGGACGTGTCCGCAGTTCCTGGACGCTTTGAGGTCCTGTACGGGCGCGGGGTGACGGTGGTGGTGGACTACGCGCACACTCCCCAAGGTTTACGTCGCTTGTTGGGCGACGTGCGCAGCCTGCAACCCGACGGTCGACTCGTCTGCGTCTTTGGTGCCGGGGGAGATCGTGATCGAACGAAGCGCCCCGAAATGGGTCGGGCGGCCTCGGAGCTCTCCGATATAACCATTGTCACCTCGGATAACACGAGGTCGGAGAGGCCAGATGCCATCATTGATGAGGTGATGTCGGGCGTTGAAACGGGGGCAGAAGTCCTTCGAGAAACCGACCGACGGGCGGCGATCACCCTAGCCCTCGAGCTGGCCCACTCGGGCGACGTGGTGGTAATCGCCGGTAAGGGGCACGAGACCACCCAGACCTTGGGCGATCAAGTGTTGTCCTTTGATGATCGCGTGGTGGCGAGAGAGTTGTTGCGGGTGAGTGGCGCGTGCTGAGTCTGATGGAGTCCGGCGGCGTGGGTTTCCTCTTAGCCCTACTGTTGACGCCCTTCTGGCGGCGCTTCGTGGAGGCACGAGCCTTTGGCCACCAGGTAAGCGAGTACGTCTCCACCCATCAGCACAAGTCCGGTATCCCCACTATGGGCGGCGTCGTCATCGTCTTCGCCGCCGTCATGGGCTACGCCATGGGCCATATCGCTACGTCGGTGGTCTTCACGCGGTCGGGGATTCTCGCCGTGCTCGTCACCGTCGCGTCGGCTTTGCTGGGTTTTCTCGATGACTTCTTGGCCATACGAAACGAGCGGAATCTGGGACTGAACAAGCGCGGCAAATTCGTGGGACAGTTGGCCATCGCCGTTGTCTTCGCGGTCTTGGCCATTAACTGGGTGCACACGTCGAGCAACCTTTCGTTCACTCGATTCTCGCTGCCGGGATGGAACCTGACGGCCGTTGGCTGGATCGTTCTGGCGGTGTTTGTCATTGTAGGTACGTCGAACGCCGTGAACTTAACCGACGGGCTCGATGGTTTGGCCGCGGGCGCGTCCACCTTTTGCTTCGGCGTACTGGCCATCATTGGCTACTGGCAGTTTCGCCATTACCAGATTTACCATCTGCACGCGGCGTTGGACTTAGCGCTGCTCGCGGTGGGGTTGGTGGGCGGCTGCCTCGGATTTCTGTGGTGGAACGCTCCGCCCGCGCGCATCATCATGGGCGACACCGGTGCACTGGCGATCGGCACGGGACTGGCGGCGCTCTGTTTGCTGATGAATCTCGACCTCCTGCTTGTC
>JAOBWI010000069.1 GCA_025463285.1 Acidimicrobiaceae bacterium
CAGTTAGCAAACAACGGGAAGATTTCCGACGCAGTATCTGAATGGAGAAAGGTGTTCGGAGATTATTTTCCTGCTTACGGGTAGACCATGACGCAGTTCTCTTTCAAAAATCCGTCGATGCACGATATTGGGACTGCCCAAGACGCGGATCGTAACCTTCGCCGACAAGAAGCCAAGGATCACTTCTATCGCGTGGCAAATCGATGGCATTTTTGGGGATCCGCTTTCGCGATCGTTTTGGCTCTGGCGTCCCCACTGGTGCTGATGACGAGAATCATGGAAACTCCCCGGAGTCGATCATCGAAATTCCCCACCCTGTGAGAGCGACAGTGGGCCACTAGGTCCACCAAATTGAGGTGGGCCCCTTCAAGGCTGGTGGTACTTAAGCCAACCAACCGAAGGGACCCGCCTCCATGCTCACACAAGGAGAAGACGTGGAAGTACACGCATTGAAAGAACGGGGATGGACCATCACGGCCATCGCCACCCACCTGGGTCGCGATCGCAAGACGATCCGGGCCTACCTCAACGGAGAACGAGCTCCCGGCATTCGGATGCGATCCGCACCGGACCCGTTGGAACCGTTCGCTCCCTATCTCACCCAGCGGTTGGCGGACGATCCGCACGTCTGGGCCAGCGCCCTCTACGACGAGGTTGTGGCGCTCGGTTACGCGCTCAGCTACCCGAGCTTCGCTCGTCAGGTACGCCAGGCGCAGTTACGTCCGCACTGCGAGGCGTGCGCGGGCGTGAAGGGACGCGACACCGTCGAGATCGTGCACCCACCGGGCGAGGAGATTCAGTGGGACTGGTTCGAGCGTCGCCGCAGTCCCTGGGGTGGCACTCTCTACGTGCTGCTCGGCACGCTCGCGCATTCGAGCCGCGTACGTGGCGTGATCTGTGAGTCAATGGATCAAGCCCACCTCATCGACGCGATGGACCGCGTGATGCGCAAACTCGGCGGGACGACGCGCGTCTGGCGTGTCGACCGCTTGGCCACGGTGATTGTCCCGGGCAGTCGCGACGTCCAGGCGTCCTTCGCGCCCGTCGCCAAGCACTACGGCGCCGTGGTCGAACCCTGTCCGCCGCGACGCGGCAATCGCAAGGGGGTCGTGGAATCGTCGGTGCGCTTCGTCTCGGGACGGTGGTGGCGCACGATGACCGACGTCGACCCCGAGAGTGCGCAGCGCTCCCTCGACCGATTCTGCGAAACGGTGGCCGACGCACGGGCGCGTCGCGTCAGCGAGCTTCGCACCACAGTGGGCGAACTGGCCGACGCCGAGGTCCTGGCGGCGCTGCCCGCCCCCTACCCAGCGACCATGGTGGTCGAACGAATCGTGAGCGCGAACGCCACGCTGCACTTCCGGGGCAATCGCTACAGCGTGCCACCGGGACTGACCGGTTCGACACTTCAAGTGCACCAGCGACTGGGTGGCGACTCGTTGGAGATCCGCTCGATCGTCGGGGCGCCGCTCGCGACCCACCGTCTCGCGCACGATGGAGCGGGCGTGGTGGTGCGCGACAGCGCGCACAGCGTCGCCCTCGAGCGCGTGGTGCTCGTCCAGTTCACCTCGAAGCGACCTTGTGACAAGAAGGCCCACGTGGGGATCAGTGACGCCGCGCTCACCGAGGCGGCCAGGTTGCTCGGTGACGCGGGACGAGCGGTCAACGTTGACCTCGAGGACTACGCCCGACTGGTGGCGTCGTGAACGAGAACTCCACCTACCAGTTGCTGCGTTCACACCTGTCGGTGCTGCGCCTCGGAACCGCCGCCGAGGCGTTGCCGGGCGTCTTGGAACAGGCCAAGGCCGAACGTCTCGGTCACACCGCGATGCTCGAACGACTGCTCGGCCTCGAGGTCGAGGCGACCGAGCACCGCCGACGCGCGAGTTTGGAACGCTTCGCGTCGTTGCCAGCACCGTGGCGTCTCAGTGACTTCGACTTCGACGCGCAGCCCTCGGTTGATCGCAGTCTTGTGAACGAGTTGGGCACGCTGGGGTTCTTAGAAGACGCCACCAACGTGCTCTTCATCGGACCGCCCGGGGTCGGCAAGACCATGCTGGCGATCGGCCTCGCGCGCGCCTCGATCGACGCCGGCTACCGGACCTACTACACGACCGCGGCCGATCTGGTGGCGAGGTGCCACCGCGCAGCCCTTGAAGGCAGGTGGGCGACGACAATGCGGTTCTTCGCTGGACCGCGACTGCTGATAATCGATGAGGTGGGCTACCTGCCACTGCAGAATGAAGCCGCCGCCGCACTCTTCCAGGTCATCACCCAGCGCTACTTGAAGAGCTCGACGGTGCTCACCACCAACCTCGGCATCGCCTCGTGGGGCAAGATCTTCGACGATCCGATGGTCGCCGCAGCCATGCTGGATCGGCTGCTCCATCGCAGCGTGGTGTTCAACATCGACGGCGAAAGCTACCGCATGCGCAGTCATCGAGCTCGATCCGAAGTGACCAGAAAGGCGGTGCACCAACCCATCACGAAGTAGTCTCAGCAACAACCTGCTGCAGCTCTCAGGTGGGGAATTTCGATGATCGAGAGTGAGGAATTTCCGGAATCCTCGTCACTGATTTACGAGCCCAACTGGGGACCGTTGCTCGGCGCAGTGGCAGGAGCATGGATATTTTCGTCTCGGCTTGTTTTTGAGCCATTGAGACAGGGGTATCAGTCCAAAGGCGCAACGGCACAGGAACTGTTTGATTGCGACGTTCTCGGGCTCAGTTGGAACGACGCGCTGGTGCGACAACTTTCAGATGAAGAGATTCGGGCTGCAAGTAAGGGGTTCAAGGAACCCAAGTCCACGGCCAAGCATTCCGGTTGGTACCCGACGCAAGCTGATATCCCGTGGCCAAAAAGTGTTATCACTTGCCAGCGCTCCAACGCTGTATGGGGCCGACGCCAACATCAGGCGTACGGACGGTTACTTATGGTGACCGCATTTCTGTGGGGGCTGCTGGGAGTTATCGTATCCCTCGTCCATGGTGCAACCCTCGCTGAATATTTGACAACGATCGCCCTGCCTTCACTGCCAGCCGTTTTGGATGCCGTTGAGCTTTCCAAGAAGCATTTTCAGGCTGCCAATCGCCGTCTCCATCTAGAAGACGAAACCAACGCCATGTTTTCTGACACCAGCGCTTCACATGCAGCCTTGAGGGAGTTGCAAGACCAGGTGTTTGATTTACGACGCGATGCTCCGCCGGTGCCTGGCTGGTTCTATCGCATACTCAAACCCGGATACGAGCAAGATATGCGCTACGCCGCGGCTGCTGGGGATGGCGCCGACTAACAGACTCCCCGGATGGGATCAAATGATTAATTGGCAGTGGGCCGCGCGCTGAAAAGCCTGACTTGACAGGCATCAGTATGGTCTCGCCCCAAAACTTGCGCGAGCGAATGAAACATGATTTCCGAAATTGCAGAGCTGATATTCAACGCCCCGTCGCCAGAATAGTGCTGGTCCAGCGTCGACGCATTGGGCGAATCCCATCCAAGAATTGGTGTGAGTTCGGAGGGCTCTAAGTCCAATATCTCATGGTCTGATATTCCGAGGTCGAACGTGAATACGGGCCAAAATGTTCCTTCACGAGTAATCAAAACTTCAACGTAGCTGTTTGCCCCGTTGTGCGGGGAGAGTTTGAGAATCCACTCGCATCCATTCGAACTCATGTAATCGAGTAGTACAGGAAGACGGTCCCGCAACTGCTCGAATGTGCAAGGGAGAGACCAACTTAATTCGTAGCAGTACTTCGGCTGCGTATCTCCGCTAACGGAGCGAGGCTCTTGAGTCATCAGTTCATGGTACGGTCAGGCTGAGACTCAAGATATGTGATTCAAGCGAGATGCCGGCTTGAAGCTGTGCCGCTTCACAAGTTTCTAAGTCGGGTGCACGATGGCGGCAATTTCCGCGGCGATCTCCTCAATTTCGTACTCCGAAGTTTGAAGAGCAACCTTGTCAGCAAGCGACGGGCTAACGTCAATGACCCGCTCCTTCGAGATCTTGTGCCAGAGCGGGAGGAGAATTTGTCGGCCGGACACCGACATAGTCACGAGGCCATCAAGCTCGTACTGGGTCCAGCCCTTGGCAAAAAATTGCTCCGAGAGGACGACGATGCCGAAACGGGACTTGGAAATTCCCGCATCAATCCTTTGACGGAGGCTATCGCCGATCCGAAGTTCGAACTCGTCGTACCAGACCGAAAGACCTTGTTCTTGAAGAGCGATGGCCAGAGGCCGAACAATTTCGTCCTTGTCCTCGGAAGCATGCGAAATGAAAACGTCATAGGCCTTATTTTGTGCGTCCTCGTTCTGATTTACTAGCGCTACGTTCTCGGCGATTGCTGCAAGTCCAGGGTTGCGCTGCTCAATTGGTGGAAGAGGACGGAGCGCGGATCCCGGAATGACACGAAACGACGCTCTCGTCGAACCACGAAGGCCTTGCATGTCAACCACCGCGTACCAGTGTCCGCTACTCGGAATGGGTATCCGAACTGGAGACTTTGTAGCGAGCCCCCCATGGTATCGATGTTGCCGCCCGTTTCGGTAGCTCTGAAAATTCGATGAATCAAGAAGGCGTACGTTCGCCCCGTTACTGAGCGTGACTTCCAAGACGTCTCCGCGATTGCGATTTCCTAGATCAGACTGTATGAATTGCACGGTTATCACCCATACTCGTTGTCGCTCTGACAGTACCGCGTCTAAAGAAGTGCTTTGATCCTCGCCTTGATGTTGTCAAACACAGTCGTGAGCTTTCTCTTTGCCTCGTCCGACAACAACGCGGTGTGCATCAGCGCATCGCGCAACGGCTTATATTGCTTTGCGTCGTTGGGCAGACTATTGGTGCCGCCGGTGTGGTCGACGACTTTGGAAAGAGTTGCCATGTCAAGGTAACTCAGGTCATTGTCGATCTTTCGAATATCAATATTGATGTTTCCGTCAGCCTTGCTCGTCGTTTCTCGGCCGCGCCACTCGGTAACTTCTCGATTAGCCGGATCCGTGAGGGCCACTGATTGATCTTCAATGTACTGCCTGAGCAAGTTTTCGCCTACGTAACACTCGGCGTAGGAAGTAAAACTAAATCGAGCATCCTCGCCAAGGTCTTGAACCCACTGATCAACCTTGTGAGTGGTGCCATCCTCAGCGACTGGCGACTTGTATTCATCCGCAACGGCGTTGAAAAGTTCCCCAGATTTCCGCTCCTTAAGAGTGATACTGGAATCCTCAGGGTCGCCATCTTTGTTGTGCTTTCGTCGCCACTTGTCCCAATCGACGAGGATCACTCGCATGATGTCCTCTTGTACGATCTTCAGCAACTGTTCGAAAAGCGGGTCATTGGCAATGACGCTCTCGCGGCTGCTGGTGAATCTGTCCTCGCCATCGTCAAGTACGTCAAAATGAATCTGCCCGTACAGATAACTCTCGGCGAGTCGAGCAGTGGGTATGTGGCGCAAAATGTCGCGCTCGCGTAGCCGACCGTTGACGAATAGATCGACCTTGACTTGCTCACCGGTTCCAATGATGTTCAACTGGCTGGGCTTCTTAACAGAGGCGATGAATCCCTTTACGCGAGCATCAAGGCTCAGTTGCGACACCTCGTTCGTCTCATCAAAGACTTCTTCGAGGCGTTTGATGTACGGATCATCTATATCGTTTAACTTCCAGAGAAACTCTGTATTGGCTATCAGATCATTCAAGCAACTGATATCTACGAGCTCATCTTCGACATAAATGTTGAAGGAGTCATCAATAAGCGAGAATCTGAAGTACAGCGCGATTGTCTTTTTCAAATTGTCCAAGGAGTTTCTAATCCCATCCTTGATATTTTCAAAGAAAATGATGGTTCCGTGATCGTGCCCCGCCACGTAGTCGGCAAATCGGCTCTCATCGAGAATCTCAAGGGGATACTCGTCCGGCGTCAGATCATCCGTAATTGCTCGATCAAGTTCGTTGTTATCGATGATTCCTCCGACGTAGGAGGAACTACTGGTCTTGGTAATAATCGCAATCTTGTTAGCACATGAGAGAAGTGCGAGTTTTCCGATTCCCTTCCGACCAATGAATGGCCTGCCCGACGGAGATGTCGCCTCCCCGGCCTTTCTTTTCGAGTATCCGATCTTTAAGAACTTGATTCGGCCTGGAAATCTTGGAGGCTCCATACCTTGGATGTGAGGA
>JAOBWI010000025.1 GCA_025463285.1 Acidimicrobiaceae bacterium
CCACCTTGAAAGGGTGGTGTCCTAGGCCGCTAGACGATGGGGGCCTATGTTTCATTCACCTGGTTACTACGTGGTGGTCGGGCTGCCGGGATTTGAACCCGGGACCTCTGCGTCCCGAACGCAGCGCGCTACCAAGCTGCGCTACAGCCCGCGGCGAGTTCCCTCGCAGCCCGCTAAGCCTAGTCGTTGGGTCAAAGAGTCTTCAAAGGCTAAATCGACGCGGTGATCTCCGGCTCGGGGGGAGGATGAAACTCGACCACCAGTTCGCTGATGCGTCGTTTCTCTACAGACTGCACGCGGAACGTCCAGTTGCCGAACGTAAACGTCGTTCCCGCCACTGGAATCTCGCCAGCCAAGTCCAGAACGAAACCGGCGATGGTCACGTACTCGCCTTCAGGAATCTCGAGTCCCAGCTCTTCTTCCACACGATCGACATGCGTCTGCCCATCTACGAGCCAACGATCCTGGCGAATTCGCACGATGGTGGGCTCATCGTCCTCGTCGAACTCGTCGTTAAGGTCTCCCACGAGTTGTTCCAAGATGTCGCGTATTGACACCACTCCTGCGACGCCACCGTGTTCGTCGAGCACCAAGGCGAAGGTTCGATGCTGCCTTCTCATCTCGCCCAGGCTCTCGAGGAGGTCGAAGGTTTCGGGCAACATGAGCGGACGGCGGATCTTTCTAGTGATCTCTTCGGCGCTGGGCAGTGACGCACCGACCTCTCGCTTCACGGGAGAGCTGCGAAAGAGGTCGTTCACATAGAGCACGCCGATCACGTCGTCGAGGTCCTCACTGACAACCGGGAAGCAGGAGTGTCCCGTGTCGCGTACGGCTTCGGCCGTCGCTTCGGGGGTGACCGGCAGGGTTAGAAAGGTCACATCTACCCGCGGCGTCATGACGTCGCGAAGCTCTAGTTCGCTGAGTTGATCGACCCGCGCGTGAATGGCCGCCGCTTCGGGAGAGCTGGGTCGGGTGTGTTCGTGTCCCGATAGCCGCGCGCGGAACCGCGCGAGGCCGCTCGGGGGAGGTTTCGCGTCACTCATTCATGGTCGGTACTGCCGACGCGGACGGTTGCTGGGCGCAACGACTCGTCCTCGTAACTCTCGCCTCGCAACAGTGCGCGAACAGCGCTCCGCAGTCGTTGGGGGTCGAGGGGCTTGACCACGAAACCATCGGCGCCAGCTCGGCGCGCGAGAAAGACGTCCGGTCGACGATCGAGCAACATGAGAACGGCCACGGAGTCCGCTGCGCCGTAGGACTCAAGGTTTCGCAGCTCCATGGTGATGGCCATGCCGCCCATCGCCCCGACCTGAAGGTCGACCACCACGAGGTCAATCTCGCCGCGCGTCACCCGGGCCACGGCCTCGACGCCGCTGGAGGCCTCTTCAATATAGAGATCGGGGCCGGCGAGCATCGTTTCGAGTTCGCGGCGCAGGGACGCCAGGTCACTGACGAGCAAGACGGTAGCCATGAAAATCAGCGTAGCGGAACGGGGATTCGTGAAAATTGGCTGGACGTTTCGCCCGCATAAATCTTCTCTTGTGTTAGCGACCGTTCCGTGGTTAGTCTGCGAGTCGGGGCATGGACGGGGAGTGTGGCATGGAGGCTACGTCGTTGGATTGGTCGAGTGCCGCAGCCTGTCGGGGCAGCGAAGGCTCGCTTTTTTACTCGGCCGACAGCGCCGAGCGTAAAGAGGATCGCATTGAGCGCGAACAGTTGGCTAAGCGAATCTGCGCCGGCTGTTTGGTGCGCGACGAGTGTCTTCGCGCCGCGCTGGATCGCCACGAGTCCTACGGGATCTGGGGCGGCCTCAACGAGTTCGAACGACGAGCGCTAACTCGTGCGTGAACGAGTCCAGCCCAGCTGGGCGGGACTCACCAAGGTCAGTACGATCAGCAGCGCGAAGGTCGTGATGTGCACTCCGGTGCAGTACAGGCAGATGTTGTTGATGATGATCAACTCGGCGTAGATCAACCACAGCACGAAGCACATCGAGACAATGGCCAAGACGAATCGCGCTTCGTGAACACAGCGATGTCGCGAGCGCCAGGCCCAAGGAGAGTTGAGAGCGCTCATCACGACGTAGTTAGCCAGTCCCAAGATGGCCACCGGTACACCCAAAATCTGCGACTGGGCCGAGGTCGTGACCGCGGCGCAGTTGATGAACCCGCGGCCCGTGCACACGAGCGCTTGAGGTTCGAAGTGCGTGATGGTGAGGTATGTCGATAGAGCCAGTCCAATCAGGCTCAGGACGAATGTCGTCGCTACCGCCCAGTGCGGAACGCGAAGTTCCGACTCGCTCACTTAATGCCCATCGCCTTTGCTGCGCTCTGGACGCCCGAACTCATGCACACGTCGCCGGGCTGATTCTTCGTCAGTTTGCACAGGGCGGCGGTCTGGTAGTTGGCCGAAGTGATGATGGCGGCCGTGATGGGACTAGAGGCGTTGCTGAGAGCGCCCGCGATCTCGTTGCGCGTGGAACCCGTGAGAGTCGACGGTGAGTAACTGGCTCCGGCCACCAGATACTGATTCCCGTAGTCAAGGAACGGGATCGACTCGGCTTCGGCGGTGGTCAGCCCCTTGATGTACTTGGGTTGGTCGTACTTGGCCAACAACGCGAGTTGCGCGGAGGACGGCTTTTGCAGTGTCGCGTAGTACGTGCCCGCCTTGTCGAGGTAGTTGGTGTACTCCTCCACGGTCTGAAAGGCCAGATACTTGGACTTGTACTTGGCCTTAACGAACGTAAACGTGGGCGTGTTGGGATAAACGTCGCCGGAGTAGCTCGACATATTCCCGAGACCACTCCAGGTGCCAAAGCGGCTCAGCGCGATGATGGTGGGCCAACGCTGGGCGGCGCAGTACGGACAGTACTCGGCGCCCATGTAGAGGATTTCGGGAACTTTTGCGCCGGAGGAGTTGGCCGCTAGGAGCGCCGGTTGCTTCGTGACGGCTTGGGGTGGAGTGACGCCGGCGATCGGTGAGGTAATGCCGATCGTGTTGAAGACGGACGCGGGGATCGTCGTCAACTCGGTCATGACCGCGGGGCTCACCGGTTGGAAACTCGACGCCGCGGGCGTCTTCGCCGGACCACCGCTCGCCACCTTGATGATGACCAGGGCCGCGACGACCACGATGACCAGTCCCACCGCCATCCACGTGAAGAGTCCGGCCGGTCGTCCGCCTTTGGCGGGAGCTCTGTTAGGTGCCTTGGTGGGCGCGGGACGCCGCTTGGCTGCCGAGGTTTTGGCCACGGTGCTCCTTTATCTGTTCGACCAACAAACTTAGTGGACGCGTGGTGAGCGAACCATAGAGGGTGCGGACTCGGTAAGTTGGCCTTCATGGTCGAAACGCTGATACCACGGCCCGCGGCAACCGTGATGACGATTCGCGATCGACCAAATGGTTACGAGATTCTTATGCTCCGCAGAAACTCAAGAAGCGATTTCCTCGGCGGAGCGCACGTCTTTCCCGGTGGTGCGCTCGACGCTGCCGACGCTGAGGCGAATGGTCGGGTCTATGGCCTCGACGAGGCGGAGGCCTCGCGACGTGTTCAGGTGGAGCGTGGCGGGCTCGCCTTCTACGTGGCCTGTCTACGCGAGCTCTTCGAAGAGGCCGGTCTGTTGATCGCGTGCGACGAGAACGGCAGTCCCGTGAGCTTCGCCGACGTTGACGACGCCCAGAGGATGGCGGTCCATCGCCGAGCGATCAACGCGGGGCAGTTGGACTTTCTCACCATGATGAAGAGCGAAGATCTGCTTCTCGATCTTCGAGGACTGGAGTACATCGCGCACTGGATCACCCCGGTTGGGCGATCTCGGCGCTACGACACCCGTTTCTTTGTGGCGCTCGCCCCGAGTGATCAACGCGCAACCCACGACGCGCGCGAAACGGTGGCCGACGAGTGGATTCGACCGGTCGACGCCCTCGCCGCTTACCAGCGAGGGGAGTTTGACATGGTCACCCCCAATATTCGTAACCTTCAGGCCGTGGCGGGCTTGGCCCGAGCGGAGGATGTATTGAGCTACGCCCGTTCTCTAGAAGCGATTCCCTGCGTACGGCCCACGGTTGTCGATCGTGACGGGGTCCTCGTCGTGGGGGCCCCCGGTGGTGGGGGAGGTGGCGAACGCCCCTTGTAACCCAGCTCGGGGCCAGGGTGTTCATTGGAGAGATCCTTCGCTACCATGGAAGTACGGATTCCCAAAGGAGCTGCCTCGAGATGACCACCACCAACGTGAACTTGACCGCGAAGGTCGCCGAACCCATCACGCTGACCGCGGGCGCGGTGACCAAGGTCGCGGAGTTGATTGCCGCCGCGGGCGCCGACGAGCCCTTAGCCCTACGCGTGGCGGTCAAGTCGGGCGGTTGCTCGGGTTTTAACTACGACATGTACTTCGACTCCGAGTTCGCCGACGACGACGTCGTGAACTCCTTCGGCGAGGTCAAAGTGGTGGTCGACCCGGCGAGCGCGGAACTACTGAACGGCTCGACGCTGGACTTCACCGACGCACTACAGGGGGCGGGATTTCACATCACCAACCCCAACGCGACGCGCACTTGCGGTTGCGGCAACTCCTTTAGCTGAGTCACGTGGCTCCCGCTCGTTTCTACTCACCGTGGCGCCGCGCGGGCGATTTCATCATCGTGTCCGGGCAACTAGGACTTCTCCCCGAGACCGCAGAACTGGTGGAGGGCGGCGCAGCTGCTGAGTTGCGACAAGCGCTAGTGAACGCGACCTCCGTTCTGGCCGAGGCGGGCGCTACTTTGGCCGACGTGGTCAAAGCCACACTGTTCATCGAGGACATGAACGAGTTTTCGGCGTGTAACGATGTGTGGCTCGCGGCTTTCAGGGAGCCACTTCCGACGAGGAGTACTGTCGCGGTGGCTGATCTACCGCGCGAGGCGCACGCCGAGGTGGAGTTCTGGGCTTACCTGCCCGAGAGCTAGTCGCTGAACTCGGTCTGGTTGCCGAATTTGTACCCCACCGAACGCACCGTCTGAATCAAGTGCGCGTACTCCTCGCCCAACTTCGCTCGCAAGCGACGAACGTGTACGTCAACGGTGCGGGCCCCGCCGTAGTACTCATAGCCCCAGACTCGTGAGAGCAGCGTGGCGCGGGTAAAGACCCGGTGAGGGTTGGTCGCCAAGAATCGCAGCAACTCGTACTCCATGTACGTGAGGTCCATGACTCGCCCGGCGATGGAGGCCTGATAGGTCTCTAGGTTCATGGAGAGTTCGGCGTGCTCCACGCGCGGCGCCACGCTGTCGTTGCCGGCTCGGCGAAGTCGATGACGTAGTCGCGTGGCCAGTTCGCTCACGTCGTAGGGCCCGACTACGAAGTCGTCGAAGAGATCTTCGCGAAAGGTGAGATCGTCCAGTTGGTAGTGGTCGAGCAGCAAAATGATCGGTCCGACCCCTCGTTCTCGCTGGCGGAGCTGTCGACAGAGGCTCATGGCGTCACTGAAGGGAAGGGCCGCGGCGTTGATTAGCGCGCCAGCGAAGCCGTCGGTCGGCTCTAAGGCCGCAATCTCGTTCAGGCGCCCCGAGGCGGCGATGGCCGGCGTCACCCCGGTGACGTCGAAGGCCTTACGCACGGGCCCTTCGCACGAGGGAACGCAGAGAACGACGTCGATACTCACAGCAACGGGAGATATCTCTCTAGCTCGAACGGTGTGACCTGCTCACGGTAGGAGTCCCACTCGGCGCGCTTATTGCGAAGGAACCACTCGACCAGGTGGCTACCCAGCGTCTCGTGCATCAACGCGGACTTCTCCATCAGATTCAAGGCTTCGGCCAGTGACTGGGGTAGGGGCGCGGTGCGCTTTCCCTCCTTGGGCAGCTCGTAATTGCCGGTGACCCCACGCAGTCCCGCCGCCAAGATGACCGCGAACGCTAGGTAGGGGTTGGCCGCCGAGTCGGGCGAACGGTACTCAATTCGAGTCGAGTCAATGCGTCCTGGCTTCACCGAGGGAACCCGCACCAGGGCGCCCGCGTCGTAACGCGCCCACTCGGACCCGGTCGGCGCTTCGGAACCCGGTACCAGGCGTTTGTAGGAGTTGACCCACTGGTTGGTGATGGCCGTGATCTCCGGCGCGTGTTTCACCAGTCCGGCGATGAACTTCGCGGCTAGGTCACTCAGTCCATAGGTGTGCTCGCCGATGAAGGCGTTCTTGTCGTCGCGCCAGAGCGAGAGGTGGGTGTGCATGCCCGACCCCTGGACTCCGACTAGTGGCTTGGGCATGAAGCTGGCCGCCACGCCGTACTGACGGGCCAGCTCCTTTACCACGTGGCGTAGTGACATGACCGTGTCGGCCATGGTCAGGGCGTCGGTGTAGCGCAGGTCGATCTCGTGTTGGCCGGGGGCGTCCTCGTGTTGGGCGTGCTCGACGCCGATGCCCATCTCTTCCAGAGTGAGTACGGTGTGGCGGCGCAACTGGCTGGCCGTGTCGTCGGGCAGAAGGTCGAAGTAGCTGCCTCGGTCAATCGGCACCGGACCGGTCGAGGGGTCGAGGTCGTTGAAGTAGAAGAACTCCATCTCGGGGGCCACGAAGAAGGTGTACCCCTGAGCGCGGGCGTTGTCGAGCACGCGGCGCAACTGTTGACGTGGACAGCCGTCAAAAGCGGTCCCGTCAATGTTGACGATGTCACAGAAGACTCGCGCCACGCCCTCGCCCGGTTCGTACCACGGCAGAAGCTGAAAGGTGGTGAGGTCGGGACGGGCCAAGAGGTCGGACTCGGTGGTGCGCGAGAAGCCGTCGATGGCGCTGCCGTCAAAGGTCATCCCCTGGTCGAGGGCGTCCTCTAACTCGGCCGGGGTGACGTGAAAGGCCTTGTGGCGGCCGAGGACGTCGGTGAACCAGAGTTGTACGAAGCGCACGCCGCGTTCTTCCACGGTTCGCAGCACGTACTGGGCCTGGCTTTTCATGTGGGACATTCTCTCACCTTCTCTCTGGGATGGCGATTCGAGCCAAACTCAAGAAGCCCGCCGCTGTTAGCGGCGGGCTTCTCTTAATTGGGAGGGACTAGCGAGTACTCGTTGCCTTCTTCGCCGGTACCTTCTTCACTACCTTCTTCACTGCGGCCTTCTTAGCGGGCGCCTTCTTAGCGGGCGCCTTCTTAGCGGGCGCCGACGCGGCCCCACAGATGGTCTCGGTGATGATGGCCGAGACGACGTAGGGGTCCATATTCGAGTTGGGACGACGGTCCTCTATGTAGCCACGCTTGGCGGCCGCCACGGCGGCGGGAATACGCACCGACGCCCCGCGGTTGGAAACACCGTAGGAGTACTTCGTGTAGGGCGCCGTCTCGTGCTCGCCGGTGAGTCGCTCCTCGATGCCGTAGCCGTACGCGGCGACGTGCTCTTTCACCCGAGTGCCCAGGGCCTCGGCCCCGGCGATGATCGCGTCCCAGCCTCCGGCCGCGCGCATCTGCTTGGTCGAGAAGTTGGTGTGCGCCCCGGCGCCATTCCAGTCACCCTTGATGGGTTTTGCTTCGTAACTGACGTCGACCTCGAACTCTTCGGCGATGCGCTCGAGCAACCATCGAGCAGTCCAGAGTTGGTCACCGACCTCGACGGGTCCGAGGATGCCGACTTGAAACTCCCACTGGCCCATCATGACTTCCGCGTTGGTGCCTTCGATCCCGATACCGGCGCGCTGGCAGGCAATGGTGTGAGCTTCGACAATGTCGCGTCCGGGCATCTTGGCCCCACCGACGCCGCAGTAGTACGGGCCCTGTGGGGCCGGGAAGCCGTCCTCGGGCCAGCCGTAGGGACGACCTTCCTGGAAGAAGGTGTACTCCTGCTCGATGCCGAACATCGGCTCGAAACTAGCGAACTTCTTCGCGATCTCTGCGGCACGCGAGCGGGTGTTCGACGGGTGGGGCGAGCCGTCCTGGTTCAAGACTTCGCACATGACGAGAACGTCTTTGGGTCCGCGCAGGGGGTCGGGGCAGACGAACACGGGGTTCAGTCCGCAGTCCGAGCGGTCACCGGTGGCCTGATTGGTGCTCGATCCGTCGAAGCCCCATAAGGGTGGCGTCTTACCGTCGGCGACGATCTTGGTCTTGCTGCGAAGCTTCGCAGTCGGCTTCGACCCGTCTATCCAAATGTATTCAGCCTGATACGACAACGCTGCTCCTTCTATGTGTCATCGCGTCTCTACGCGACCCCTTCTAGTTTGGTGGTTCGGCACCAGGCCCACCCGGCGTTCTGTTACCAGAGTGTGAACCTTTGCGGCCATGAACGTTGCGCGAGCCCCTATTAGGCTCACTGCGTGGCAACGCTTCGACTCGCCTTGGCCCAGATGAATGCGGTGGTCGGCGGATTCGCGCAAAACGTTGAAACCTTGGGCCGTTTTCGCGCCCAGGGCGCGCTGGTGGGGGCCGACCTCGTCCTCACGCCCGAACTGTCCTTGATGGGGTACCCTCCCGAGGACCTTCTCTTGAAAGAAGGCTTTATTGAGGCCAGTGCCCAAGCGCTCTTTGACCTCTCGAAGTCGGACAACGTGCCACCGATTCTGGTCGGCACCGTCATGCCCGATGGTACGAACGGCGTCACCTTGGCGCCCTCCAGCGATGGTCGCGACGCCGTACGGACCGCTGACGACGAAGAGCACCGCAGTCACGTGGCCAACGTGCTGGTGGCCCTCGGTGACGCGGGTGTCGTCGCCACCGCCACCAAACGGCTGCTTCCGAACTACGACGTCTTCGACGAACGTCGGTACTTTCATCCGGGCATCGGACCTCAAACGATCGTCAACGTACGTGGGATTGCCGTGGGACTCTTGGTCTGTGAGGACGTGTGGACGAGTCACGGACCGGCGGCCGAGTTGGCCGCGCAGGGGGCCACGCTGCTGGTAGTGGCGAACGCCTCACCCTACGCGCGCGGACGACGCGAAGAGCGCGAAGCGATGTTGCGCGAGCGCGCCGTCGAAACGAACTGTCCCATTGCCTACGTCAACCTGGTGGGCGGCCAAGACGAACTGGTCTTCGACGGCCAAAGCATGGCGGTCAACGCGAAAGGTGAGGTGATCGCTCGCGCCAGCGCCTTCAGCGAGGAACTACTGGTCTGTGAGTTGGAGGCACGCGAGTCCACCGTGGGCGTTCCTCTCGAGACGCTCTACGCGCGAAGTGAGTCAAAGGCCCGAGCGAGTCACGTCAACCACCTCGAAGAGCCGCTCGATGAGGTGCACGAGATCTACGAAGCCCTGGTGATGGGGACGCGTGACTATCTGCGCAAGAACGGCTTTCGTGAAGCGATCCTCGCGGTCTCGGGCGGCGTGGACTCCTCACTGGTGGCAGCCATCGCCGTCGACGCAGTCGGTGCGCGCGCGGTGCGCGGTTTTTCCATGCCCAGTCGGTACTCGTCGGAGGGCTCGGAAGAGGACGCCCGGGAACTCGCAGCGCGTCTCGACATCGACGTAACGACGCTGCCTATCGAAGACGAACACGCGGTGTTCACCTCGTCGCTAGCCGACGTCCTCCTCGGCGGTCCGGTCGGACTCACCGACGAGAACTTACAGTCGCGCATCCGAGCGGTGCTGATGATGGCGATCTCCAACGCCACCGGGGCGATCGTGCTGACGACCGGCAATAAGTCGGAGATGGCGGTGGGCTACTCCACCCTCTACGGCGACTCGGCCGGGGGCTTCGCCGTGATCAAAGACGTGCCCAAGACGCTGGTTTATCAGCTCTGTCACTACCGCAACGCCCTGGCGCGCCGCGTGGGTGACCCCGAGCCGATTCCTTTGAGCGTGCTGGAGAAACCACCGTCGGCCGAGCTGCGTCCCGGCCAGCGCGACGATCAGTCACTGCCACCCTATGAAGTCCTCGATCCGCTGCTCGAGCTCTACGTGGAAGAGGACGCCACCGCCGAGGAGATCATCGCCCTCGGCTACGACCGAGCCCTGGTGACCCGGATAACGCTCCTCGTCGATCGCAGTGAGTACAAGCGCCGCCAGATGCCCCCCGGGGTGCGGATCTCAAAGAAAGCCTTTGGACGCGATCGACGCATGCCCATTACCAACGCCTTCCATCCCGAGGATTAGTGGCTGACGAGCGCGAGGTCATGGCGCACCTCTTTTCGTGCTTTGACACCCTGTACGCCGTGTTGGGTGCGGGCGCCGTTGATCTGAGTGACGACGCCTACGTGGTGCGCACCTACGAGACGGCGCGCGCGATGGGCGAGGTGGCGCTCAGCTTTCGTGAGTACCTGGGGGACGTCGAGACCGTCATGGTGCCCTCGATGCAGGGCGTGTTGGTGGACGCGTTGGCCAGCGACCTCTCCGGCACGATGGTGCTCTTCTGCTTCACCGTGGTGGTGGCCCCACGAGTGCTGGTCTCGCTGCGAGACGCCCGAGAACAGGTCGAGCTCAGTACCGCGGCCCTCGAGGTGCTAAACGGGGCCTCCTCCACGCTGATTCGAGAGATGTTCGCGGCCGGGGAGGTGGCGAAAACCGAGGGCGTGAGCGAGGATCGCCACTGGCAAGAGCGTGCTCGCGGGCTGAGCGACACCCTCGAACGATCCGGAAACGCTGAGAGTTTCGGTTTCTCCCGGTAGGTTGCGTACCTGCGTATAACTAGAAGTACCGGAGAAGAAAACGCCTCCAAAGCCAATAAAAGGGGAGACAATGGCGAAAGACCGTATAGATCGTGACGATGAGGACCTCGTACGTCTTTACCTCTCCGACATTGGCCAGTACACCCTTTTAACGAAGGACGACGAGGTTCACCTCGCCCAGACGATCGAAGAAGGCCGCGAAGCGAAGGCCGAACTCGAAGCGTCCGAGACCGACAAGAAGATCAAGTTGACCCCTAGCCGCAAGCAGGCCCTGAAGCGAGCCGCGCACCGCGGCGACCAGGCCGAGCGCGATTTCGTGCAGTCCAACCTGCGCCTCGTGGTCTCCATCGCCAAGAAGTACCAGGCGTCGGGACTGCCCCTGCTCGACCTCATCCAAGAGGGCAACCTGGGCCTCATGCACGCCGTCGAGAAGTTCGACTGGCGCAAGGGCTTTAAGTTTTCTACCTACGCCACCTGGTGGATTCGTCAAGCCATCACCCGCGGCATCGCCAACACCGGGCGCACCATTCGTCTGCCGGTACACGCCGGTGACACGCTGGCGCGCGTCCAAAAGGCGCAGTCGCGTTTGGAGCTAAAGTTCGGCCGCCCTCCCACCATCAAAGAGCTCTGCGACGAGTGCGAGATGCCCGAGGACAAGTTGATCGAGGCGTTGCGCTTTCGCTCCGAGCCGATCTCTTTGTCCGAGCCGTTGCGCGAAGACGGCGACGCCGAACTCGGGGACGTGGTCGAAGACCGATCGGCTGAGTCGCCCTTCGACGTGGCCGCCGTCAAGATGATGCCGGCCGCCATCGAGAAGCTTCTCCAGCCTCTCGATGAACGCGAGCAGAAGATTCTTCGTATGCGTTTCGGCCTTGACGGCGCCGGTGAGATTCGCACCTTAGAAGACGTGGGCGCGGAGATGAACTTGACTCGCGAACGTATTCGTCAGATCGAGGCTCGCGCGATGAGCAAGTTGCGCCACCCCTCGTCCGACACGGGCGCGCGCGACCTCTTGACGCTGTAACTCTTAGCGGCGCTGGAACCTCGCGCCACCCAGCAGGGCAGCGAGTCCGACCAGGGCGGCACTCACGAAAAACGGCGTGTGGGACTTGGAGTGGCTGAGCGCCGTCACCGGGTGGTTGAAGGTCAAGATAGGCCACTGATGGTCGTGAGCGAATTTGGTGAGTACGCGATCGGGGTTGACCACGTAGGGATGTCCCACCGTCTCGAGCATGGGCACGTCGGACTCGGAGTCGGAGTAGGCCGACGAGTCGCTGAGGTCGATGCCGCGGCGCTCGGCCAACTCCCGTACGGCTAGTGCTTTGTTTTCGCCGAGGGCGAAGAACTCCATCTCGCCGGTGAACTTGCCCTCCTCGTCGATGGTGGCTTGTGAGGAGATGGCGCCGGTCATGCCGAGCAGTTCGGCGAAGGGTTCGACAATCTCCGCTGGCGCGCTGGAGACCAAGTAGACCTCTTCGCCTCGCGCCAGGTGAAAGTCAATCAACTCCAGTGCTTCGGCGTAGATCAACGGCTCGATCGCCTCGTTGATGGTCTCTTTGACCAGCCGTCGCATCTCGTCGCGGTCCCATCCTCGGGTGATCTTCAAGACCGATTCACGCGCTCGTTCGAGCCGCTTTTCATCCGCCCCAAAGCGCTGGAACCAGAGTTGCGCGATGCCGGCTCGAATTAAGGTGCGCCTCTGGAGTAGTCCCCGGGCGTGAAGTTCCGGCCCGAGCGCTATTAGTGACGACTTCGCGATGACCGTTTTATCCAGGTCAAAGAAGGCCGCGCGCACCCCCTCATGCTAGGTCGCTAGGTTCAAAAAACCTCTGCGCTAACCGACGAAAGCGGAGGTGCAGTCCTCGGTGGCGTCGGTGCGCGCCATCAACACCACGTGGTCCTGTTCGAGAAAGTGCATGGTCCCCGTGGGCACCAAGGGCTGTTCGTTTCGAACGACCGCGACCACTCGAAGTGAGTCGGGCAGTCGCAGATCGTCCAGCGTGAGATTCTCAACGACGGCGGGCGCGTTCGAGTCGAGGGTCACTTCGATGAGACGCATGCGGCCGTGGGCCAAGGTCATCAGTTGGATGATGGAGCCCACCTCCACGGCCTCGTCGACGAGTGAGGTGATGAGAGCCGGCGTGGACACCGACACGTCCACGCCCCAGCTCTCGTTAAAGAGCCACTCGTTGCGGGCGTTGTTGATGCGACTAATCACTCGGGGCACGCCGAACTCTTGCTTGGAGAGCCAGCTGATCACCAAGTTGTCCTCGTCGTCGCCCGTGGCGGCGATCATGACCTCGGCCGAGCGCACGTCAGCCGCGGCCAAACTCGCGTACTCGCAGGCGTCGGCCGCCATGACGCTCACGCCGGGCAACATCGACTTGAGTCGTTCCGCGGTCATGACGTTGTGCTCCATCAACGTGACCTCGTGATGACGATCCATGAGGTCGAGCGCGATGGAAGTACCGACCGATCCCCCGCCGGCGATTACGACCTTCACGAGGTAGCCGTAGCGAGTAAATCGTGAAGTTGACGAAGACCGTCGTTGGTGACCAGGAACTCCAGAATGTCGTCTTCTTGGGCGAAGAGTCCTTCGACGTTGACCCGTCCCTGACCGCCGCGGATGAGACCGACTAGTCGGACGTTCTCGCCGATATTGAAGTTGGTGATCGGCTTGCCAGCCAGGGCGTCGGGCACGATGCGCTCGACGAGGTGCATGGTGTTGCCGGTGTCGGTCCACTCGATGGCGTCGTCTGAGGGCAACATCCAGCGCTTCACTTGTTGGGTCGTCCACAGCGACGTGGCGACGGTGGGAATGCCTAATTTCATATAGATATCGGCCCGCGCCGGGTCGTAAATGCGGGCCACCACGTTCTTAATGCTGTAATGATCTCGCGCGATGCGAGCACAGAGGATGTTCGTGTTGTCGCCGCTGGTCACGGCGGCCAGGGCGTCGGCCGTGGTGGCCTCGGCTTGAAAGAGCACGTCACGATCGAAGCCCGACCCGACGATGGTCTTTCCGTGGAAGTGGGTCAGGCGGCGCAGATTGTCGCGATTCTTGTCGATGACCACGACCGAGTGACCCTCTTCGGAGAGTTCCATGGCCAGTTCCGAGCCCACTCGACCACAGCCAACCACAATGATGTGCACGACGTATCAGACTACACGGGGCCTTTTGTTTGTCCTCGAGCGCACGTGGCGTTCACCACGAGTTAGTACAGAAGGGCAGTGGCTTAGTATCAAATCCGTGTCCGAAGAGGTGTCAGGGGAAAATAGACCAGCGTCTCCCCGCGCACCCGTGCTCACTTCGCACGCCAACTTGGCCAAGTTCTACCCCGAGTCGTGGGACTACCGGCTCAAGCGACTTTTCCTCGGTAAGCCGTTAGTTTCTGAGCAACTGAGCGGCGAGCGACTCAATCGTCCCATCGCGCTGGGCGTCTTGGCCCCGGACTGCATTTCGTCCTCGGCGTACGGAACAGAAGAGATTCTGACCCAGATGACGCCCTTCATCGGCCTGGCGGCCTTCGCGCTGGTCGTACCGATCATGTTCGTGATCATCGGCGTGCTGTTCTTCGTCACGACCTCGTACCTCGACGTCATCAAGTACTACACCACGGCCGGCGGTTCGTACGTGGTGGCTCGTGACAACTTCGGTCCGAAGGTTGCCCAGATCGCGGCGGTCGCGCTGCTCATTGACTACACCGTGACCGTCGCCGTGCAGTGCTCCGCGGGCACCGCCGCACTCACCACGGCTTTTCCGGCCCTGACTACGTCCTTTCCCCTTATCAAGAACGCCACACTGCTCTTGACCGTGGTGGTGGTCTTGATCTTGATCTTCGGCAACCTGCGAGGAATTCGCGAAGCCGGAACCTACTTCGCCATTCCCACCTACTTCTACGTGCTCATGCTCTCGATCACCATCGTCATCGGCTACTACAAGAAGGCCGTGGGCACCCTCCACATGATTCCCCCACCGGCGACGAAGTTGCTCGTGGACGGCCGACTCGGTCACTCGGGGAGTGGGGTCCTGATGGGGCTCGCCTTCATCACCCTGCTGCGCGCCTACGCCAACGGTGGATCGTCGCTGACGGGCCTCGAGGCGATCTCTAACGGCGTGGGCAGCTTCCGACGTCCGGAGTCTCATAACGCGCGCAGCACGCTCGTGGTGATGTCCTCGGTGCTGGCCTTTCTCTTGATCGGCACGACGTTGCTGGCGCATTGGACTCACGCCCTGCCCTACCAACTCGGTTCCCCCACGGTGGTCGGCCAAGAAGTCTCGGACGTCTTTGGGGCGCACGGCTTCGGGCACGTCATCTTCTTCGTCGTCCAGATCGCCACCGTGTTGATTCTCTACACCGGTGGCAACACGTCGTTCAACGGGTTTCCCTTCCTGGCCAACTACGTGGCCGGCGACAGGTACTTGCCACGGCAGCTCACCAAACGGGGACACCGTCTGGCCTTCTCGAACGGCATCTTGGTCCTGGGCGTGGTGTCGCTCGTCTTGATCATCGCCTTTAACGCCTCGGTGAACGCCCTGATTGCCCTGTACGCCGTGGGCGTCTTCACCGGTTTCACCTTGGCCGGCGCGGGCATGGTGGCGCGACATCTGCGCGAGAAGAACGCCCACTGGCGTCGCGGCGTCTTTATTAACGCGCTGTCGGCCTGCGTGACCTCGATTGTGGTTCTGGTCTTCCTCCTGGCTAAGTTCACCGAAGGCGCCTGGATCATCGTGGTCGTCGGTCCGATCATGTACTACGGACTGATTCGCTTTCACAAGACCTACGTGCGAGAAGAGAAGGCCTTCGAGGCCAACAGCGGCAAGGCCGCCTCGATGCACATTCGCATGAATCGGGTCATCGTCTTCGTGGACAACTACGACCTACCGACCGAGAGAGCGCTGTTGTACTGCAACTCGCTCAACGCCTACTCGGTACGCGCGGTGCACTTTGACGTGGACAACTTGGTGACGAAGCGTCTGGAGGCGAGTTGGGGTCGGCCCAATACCGCCTCGGCCAGTATCAGCCTGGAGATCGTTGAGTGCGAAGACCGACGAGTCGACCGCGCGGCGCTCGAGTTAGTCGCCGACGCGGTGCGCGACCCCGACGTGTTCTGCATGGTGATCCTGCCCCGGCGAGGCTTCGTGTCACGACTGCAACGACTTCTGCACGACCGCACGGCCGACAACATCGCCAGTGCCGTGATGCACGTACCGCGCACCGCGGCCACGATTATTCCCTACAACGCGCTGCGTCGCAGCGTGCCCGAGGGGATGCGCCGCCGACAGCTCGAAGGCGCCGCGCTCGAAGAGCCACCCGGTGACGAAGTCACTCGCGGGGGCGTACGCGTAGACGCCCACTTAGCGGCCGATCTCAAACTGGCCGAACGCTCCGCCGACGCCGAGCCCATAGGCGACGTGGTCGAGCGCGACTTCGTCGAACTCGCCGGACGCGTGCGCTCCATGGCTATCGGCAACGAGAGTGGCGTGCACGAACTTCGCTGCGTGCTCTCTGACAACAGCGGTTCCATCACGCTCGTCTTCCAGGGGCGCACCAACGTGCCGGGCATCGAACGAGGGACGCGCTTGATGGTGAAGGGCACCGTGACGTCACTTCGACGCGAAGCGGTGATTCTAAATCCGCAGTACGAAATTGTGGCGGCGCCCCAAGGCGATCACTAAGTCGTAACGACGCGTCTCGCCTCGCGGTCGTTGTGGAGTGGCGTGACCGCGGGGGTAGAGCGGATGAAGAGTCCTTACCCCGCCTAGCTTGTGCAGTGAGCGCGCTTCGTAACGATAGTGTGTCTCGCCGTGAGAGACCTGAGAGGTGGTGAGCATGGCTAGAGCGCTCGTCATCGTTGAATCCGTGGCCAAGGCCACTCGCATTCAAGGCATGCTCGGACCGGACTACATCGTAAAACCCTCCATAGGTCACGTGCGCGATCTACCCCAAAGCGCTGCCGATATTCCGGCCTCGGTGAAGGGCGAAAAGTGGGCCCGGCTAGGTATCAACGTCGACGATCACTTCAAGCCCGTCTACGTCGTCTCTAACGACCGCAAGAAGATTGTCGCGGAGCTAAAAGCGGCCCTCAAGGAAGTCGACGAGCTCTACCTCGCGACCGACGAAGACCGCGAGGGCGAAGCGATCGCCTGGCACCTTCAAGAGGTGCTGAACCCGAAGGTCCCGGTCAAGCGGATGGTCTTTCACGAGATCACGCCCGCGGCGATCATGAAGGCCGTCTCGGAGACCCGCGACCTCGACCTTCGTCTGGTCGACGCCCAGGAGGGCCGACGTTTCCTCGACCGCTTGGTCGGCTACGAGGTCTCCCCGGTGCTCTGGCGCGCCGTCGACAAGGCGCGTTCGGCCGGACGAGTGCAGTCGGTCGCCATTCGACTGGCCTGTGAGCGCGAGCGAGAACGCATGGCCTTTCGCTCGGCCACCTGGTTCGACGTGACCGCCACCCTGAGCGCCGAGACCACCTTTGAGGCCACGCTCGACAGCGTGAACGGTGCGGCCCTCGCCAGCGGCAAGAACTTCGACGCGGCGGGCGGGCTCGAGGCTAAGGCCAACGTGGAACGTCTGAGTGAAGCGGTGGCCCACTCCATTGCCCACCAACTGGAAGGTCGACGTCTCACGGTGGAGTCGATCACCTCCACGCCGCGCACCCAGCGCCCTCAGCCCCCCTTCATGACCTCCTCGCTGCAGATCGAGGCCAGTCGAAAGTTGCGCTTCGATCCCGAACGCACCATGCGCGCGGCCCAGCGACTGTACGAACAGGGTTGGATCACGTACATGCGAACCGACTCGACCACGCTGTCGGACGAAGCGATTCGCGCCGCTCGCAGCCAAGCGGCGTCGATGTTCGGCGATGACTACGTGGCCGACAGCCCGCGCCGCTACGACCGCAAAGTCAAGAACGCCCAAGAGGCGCACGAAGCGATTCGCCCCGCGGGGGAGAGTTTTCGCACCCTGGACGAGGCGCAGAGTCACTTAAGCGGCGACGAGCGCGCGCTCTATGAACTGGTGTGGAAGCGCACCATCGCTTCTCAGATGGTCGACGCCCGACTAACCCAGGACAAGGTTCGTCTCTCGGGGTCACTCGAGGCGGTCGAGAGCTACCAAGGACCGGTGGCGCTGGAGTTGAGCGCGACGGGACTGCGCATTGAGTTCGCGGGCTTTCGCCGGGCCTACGTCGAAGGCACCGACGACCCCGAAGCGGAACTGGCCGACCAAGAGCGTCTGCTACCGACGTTGACGCAGGGCAGCGACGTGCCGGTGCAGAGCGCCGAGGCGAAGTCCCACGACACCCAGCCACCCGACCGCTACTCCGAAGCGACGCTCATTAAGAAGTTGGAGGACCTCGGTATCGGGCGGCCCTCGACGTACGCCTCGGTGATGAAGACCATCGAGCGTCGAGGTTACGTCTGGAAGAAGGGCAAGTCTCTCGTGCCCACCTTTCGCGCCTTCGCCGTGGTGAATCTCCTCGAGTTCTACTTTGCCGATCTCGTCAACTACCAGTTCACCGCCGCGATGGAAGACCAGCTCGACGAGATCGCCGAGGGTCGCCAAGACTTAGAGCCTTGGCTGCGCAAGTTCTACTTCGGCGACGACTCGGCCACCAGCGAGTTCGCCCAGCTGGGTCTTCAACACGTCACCCACGAGCCCCACGACTTTGACTTCGCGGCGATCAACTCGCTCCAACTGGGCAGCGCGCCCGACGGAGAGCCCGTGTCGGTTCGCTCGGGCCGTTACGGTCCCTACCTGGTGCACGGTGAGGAGCGGGTCTCCATTCCCGAAGCCACCGAGCCCGATTCTCTTACGGTCGAGCACGCTTTGGAGTTGCTCGCCGCTCCCAGCAACGACCGAGCGCTCGGCGAGGACGACGACGGCGCGACGATCTATCTCAAGGCCGGACGCTACGGACCCTACGTTCAGGTCGGTGAGATGACCGATTCGAAGGATAAGCCCCGCACGGCGTCCCTCTTTTCCTCGATGTCGCCCGACAGCGTGACGTTAGAGGACGCCAGAAAACTGCTCTCTCTTCCACGCACCGTGGGCCCGCACCCCGAAGGGGGAGAGATCCTGGCCCAGAACGGTCGCTACGGTCCGTATCTCACCTGGGGTAAAGAGACGCGCTCCTTGGAGAGCGAAGAGCAGATCTTTAGCGTCGACTTGGACACGGCGTTGACCCTTCTTGCCCAGCCCAAACAGCGCGGACGACGTGCCGCGGCGCGTCCCTTGGCTGAACTAGGAGAAGATCCCATCACCAAGCGTGAGGTCGTGGTGCGCAGTGGCCGCTTCGGTCTCTACGTCACCGACGGCGAGACGAACGCCACCTTGCGACTAGGCGACGCGCCCGAGACCATGACCCTGGACCGCGCGGCGGAGTTGCTGGCCGAACGGCGAAACGCCGAACCTTCGACGCGGCCACGCAAGGCCGCAAAGAAGACGACAAAGAAAGCGCCCACGAAGAGTGCGGCCAAATCCGCCAAGAAGTCGGCGAAAAAGACCACCAAGAAGACCACCAAGAAGACCACCAAGTCGGCGACCAAGTCGGCGACCAAGTCGACCGGGGCCGCCAAGCGCGCCGCCGTCGCTCAGGGGGTCCAAGCCAACGCCGCGATGCTAAAGGACGTCCGACCCGAGGACCAGGAGTGACCCGAGCGGTCTTTCTCGCGTTCGAGGGGATCGACGTCAGCGGAAAAAGTACGCAGGCGCGCCGGGTGGCCGCCGCGCACGACGCCCTGTTCACCTTTGAGCCCGGTGATACGCCCTTAGGGCGAGATCTACGTCACTGGGTGCTCGACGCCGCCACACCCATGGAGCCCGAGACCGAGGCCCTCATCATGCTGAGCGACCGTTCACACCACGTGCGCAGCGTCATCGAGCCGACGTTGACGGCTGGCCGATCCGTGGTGAGTGATCGATTCTTCGCCTCCACCCTCGCGTATCAGGGCTACGGGCGTGGCGTGGATCTCGCCCTGCTGCGCGCGGCGAGTGACCTCGCCATCGGCGCGTGTGTGCCCACCTTGACCATCCTCTTGGATGTGTCTTTGGGGGTGGTGAACGAGCGACGCGATCACGATCAGAAGGATCGCTTCGAAGCCGAGGACCTGTCCTTTCACGAGCGCGTACGCCAGGGTTACCTCGAACTGGCCCAGGACGACGGGTGGTTTGTGGTGGACGGAGCAATGAGCGAAGGTGAGGTGGCCCGCGTCATCGACGAAAGGGTGGCGCGCCTACCCTGGTGAGATGACCGACGTCTTTGATCGTTTAGTGGGTCAAGACCGCGTGGTCGCGTCGTTGCGCCACTACGCCGCGGCCCCGGTGCACGCCTACCTCTTCAGTGGACCCGCGGGAACGAGTGCTCGCGACGCGCTGCTCTGCTTCGCCGCGGCCCTGCAGTGTCCTCGGGATGGTTGCGGCGAGTGCGAGATCTGTCGAGTGGTCTTGAGCGAACAGGACCCCGACGTCCACGTCGCCGAGCGTTCGGGGACGTCGTGGCGCATCGAAGAGATTCGCGAGGCCGAGCGGGTGTCGAGGCGACGACCTTTGGGTGCGGGATATCAGATCGTCGTTATCGAAGACGTCGAGTTAACCACGACGGGCGCTTCGATGAGTGCGCCGGCGCTGCTCAAATCCCTGGAAGAGCCGCCGCCGCGGACCATCTTTTTGTTGAGCGCGGGGGAGGTGCCCGAGGCCCTCGACACCATCATCTCGCGCTGCGTCGACGTGAAGCTGCGAGCCCTCAGCGACATCGACTTGAGGACCATCCTGGAGAGCGAAGGGGCGAGCGAGAGAGTGGCTCGCGACGCGGCCGCGGCCGCCAACGGCAACCTGCGTCGTGCTCGCGTGCTGGTGCGCGATAGCCAGCTAGTGACACGAATGTCGAGTTGGCGAAGTGTGCCGGAGCGACTAACGGGCACGCCCGCCGCCTCGTCGCGGGTGGCCAAAGAGATCGCCGAATCACTGAATGAAGCGATCGCACCTTTGCAACTGTTGCAGGATGAAGAGATGGCGCGACGCACCAGTGAGGCGCGTGAGATGGGCCTGCGATCGGTGGGTAATCGACGAGACGTCGAAGCGCAGTTCAAGCGCGAACAACGTCGTTTCCGTCTCGACGAGCTGCGGTTTGGTTTCAGCGCACTGACCGGTGTGTACCGCGAACAGCTGCTTGAGAACTTAGAAGCGAGTGCGGAAGGTGACACCAGAAGTGATCGCCGCGTCAGCTCGTCCCTTCGAGCGATCGACGTCCTCGCCGAGGCGAACGAACGGCTAGCCACCAACGTCGATGAGACTCTGTTGCTGCACGACCTGATGCTCTCGTTGAACGAGATCTGAACTCCCCACGAGGGGCGCCGGGGGTTGATCGGCTACTCTTGCTCTTTGCGCCTGGGTAGCTCAGTCGGTAGAGCAACGCATTCGTAATGCGTAGGTCAGGAGTTCGAATCTCCTCCCAGGCTCCCTTCTAGACGGGCTCCCTTGATGCTCGTGCGGGCTGGTGGCCGGGCGCGATCACCAACGTCTGAGCGATGGGAGACCGTCGGGTAACGTACGACGCCGCCTCCAGGACCGGGGGCTCGTCGATCGTGGAGGCGGAGCATCGTTCTTAGCTGGCCAGTGAGTACACGACCTTCACCTGGACGTTGACCGACTGCGAGCCAGATTCGATCGGAACACTGGAGGCGGTCTTCGCGGCGGCTTCGGCGAAGGGAAGAACGATCCCGGAACCGGTGTTCTCTTCGTCCGTCACCCGCACGATGTGGCCGACCGTCGTGCCGCCACCCCTAGCGATCTGGGTTGCTTCGGTGTGAGCGTTGCGCATGGCGGCGGCGCGAGCCTGCGCGAGCACGGCGGACTGATTGGAGATGGAGAATGTCACGCCACTGAGTTGAATGTCGTTGCCGACAGATTTCGCGGCCGCTCCGAGCAGGGCACCGGCCTTTTGAAGGTCGTGGGTGGTGACGTTGAGGCTGTCTTGAACCGTGTAGCCGGTCACCGCGCCGCGGTTGTTGGTGTTCTGATAGACGTTGAGGCCCGTCGTTTGAAGATTCTTTTTCGTAACGCCGTTACTCAGCAGTGACGCTTCCAGGGCTTTCATCTTGGCGTTGTTGTGTTCCAGCGCGGCCTTGGCATTGACCGCGACCGTCTGCACGCCCACCTGAAAGCTCATGGTGTTGGGTTCGCCGCTGGCGGTACCCGACCCGGTGACCGAGATGGTGGCGCCGCTCGAAGAATGACTGTGGCCGAGCGACTCGCCCACGAAGGCGATGGCCGCGATCACCACGGCGAAGACCAGTAGAAAGACGAATCGGAACCCCACCCGTCGCCGATAGCCGTCATGGTCGGCCCACGTACGTGATTGTTCGTCGCCCGAGTGCGGGCCGGGTGATGCGTCGAGGTGATCGCTCACGTTCTCTCCTTAAGGGCGACGACGGTCGTACGCCGGGTTGTCTCATGTCTACGTCGAGGTCTTTCTCCCTCGCTTCGTACCTGTCACCGGCCGCGCAGAACTTTCACGCAATTTCCAGGATCTGACGATCAGTGATTACGACAGAAGAGAACGAACGATCTGGGTGAAGTCCTCGGAGCGCTCTTCCCAGTTGCGATAGCGATCAAAGCTGGGTGCCCCCGGCGAGAGCAGAACGACGCCTCCGTGATCGAGCGCGGCTCTGGCGAGCTGAACCGCTTCGAGCATGGAGATCGCGCCGTGTTGAGTGAGCGCCGGGTCGCGGCGGCGCACCTCGTCGCTGAGGCGTGAACCAGCGTTGCCCGACGTGATCAGAGTGGTGGGTGGGCGCCGCGACACCAGCGCCTCGGCGAGTTCGCCGTACTCGACGCCCCGGTCGAACCCCCCGGCGATGAGGGCCACGGGCTCGTCGACGAAAACCTCCAGTGCGGCGAGCGCCGGTAGCACCGAGGTGGCGAGGCCGTCGTCGACGTAGCGCACCCGGGCGCCGTTGAGCGCTTCGGTGGCAACCAGGGTCAGTCGACCTCGTAGCGGCGTGAAGCGCGAGGCCTCCGAAGCGACCGTCTGGCGCAACGTCGTGGGATCCACACCGGTCAGCGTCGTCACGGCCCGCAACGCCAAGGCGACGTTCGAGTCGTTGTGAGCACCAATCAGCCCGAGCGCCTCGGCCAACCCCGTCGGGTCGGGCGCCACCACCTCAACTTCGCCGCCGATCTGGTCGCGAACCTCGCGCAGCGTCGCGCTCTTAGCGACCAGCGTGTGGTGAGGTCCCGCGGCCCGAGTCAGCGAGAGCTTGTCGCTGCGGTACTGCTCTAACGACCCGTGCCAATCAACGTGATCGGAGCCGAGAGAGGTCACCACAATGACCGCGGGCGCGACGTCTAGGTCCACGGCCTGAAAGCTCGAGACTTCCAGCACCAGCCAACCGCTTGACGTATCTATTGAGGGGTCGTAGGGCGGCTGGCCGATGTTACCCAGTCGCTGGGCTTCCAGTCCCTGGGCTCCCAAGAAGAACGTAACGAGTGCCGTGGTGGTGGATTTCCCCTTGGTGCCGGTAACGGCGACAACCCGCGAGCGATCGACGTCGTGGAGCCACAAGTTGAGAGCGGAGGTGACGGTGACGCCGTGACGTTCGAGGGTAAGGACGTCCTCACGTCGCCGGGGGATGCCGGGACTCTTGAGCACGACGTCACAGGTGAGCAGCGCCTCGAAACCACCGCGGCTGGCCACGAGAACGTCGGGACCGAGTCCGTCAGCTTCGTCCACGATGACGAGGTCGGCGACGCCGGCCAGACGCGCCGACGCCGCGCGCCCTTCGACGCCGTAGCCGAAGAGTCCGACCCGCCGCCCGGCGAGCTCAGCGAAGCCAGTGGGCCGGAACACGGCTGGGTCCTTGACTCTCGAGCAGTTCCTCGAACGAGCGATCGGGACGTAACTCTCGAGCGAGGGCCTCGAGTCGCTCTTCGTCGCGCCAATCGTCGAGCCCGGTCACCTTCGCCAACGCCGCGGCGCTTTCGTCGGGATCGCCCACGCACTCGAAGGGCTTGAAGGAGGCTCCCGCGCCGACCAGGACGCGCAGTTGGTCGTGGCGAGCGGGGTCACTGAGGGGCTCGTGGCGAAAAATCTCGCGCAACGTGGCGCGCGAGAGATACGGCGCGAGCATGAGATTGATAAAGAGGCATTTGTCGCACTCGCCGCACCACGCGTCGAGTCGCTCCTCGGCGACCTGAGCGAACGCGCGGTTGCAACTGCGAAAGACGTGGTGGTATGAGGTGAGGCGACTGAAGATTTCGCCCACCCACACCTCGCTTCGATCGCGGAGAAAACTCGCCACCACCAGCCCACTCCCGACGCACTCGTTGACGGCCTCGGCGATCAAGACCTCGGCCTGGAAGGACTTGCTCCACTGGTGGTTGACCTCGAGATCGTTCCATCGCAGATTCGCCGCCGAAGCCGAGTGCTCGTTGCTCATCACGACACCGCCGCGCTGGGTGGCCGCCGCCGCGATGGCCGCTAGCAACGCGACCATCGCGGTGACGGGGACGTGACCCTGGAAAAAGGAAGGGTCGGGCGAGAGGATCTGGGGGTCGAGCGCGCGTGTGGCCCGCAGAACGTCGAGCCCGCTGCACGCGGCCGTCGCTTCCAGCGACGCGAATCGCCCTTGCGCGGGACTCACCACGAACAATGTCTGGTCGAGTTCGGGCGAGAGTTGCGAGGTGGTGACGACCGAGTCGATGCCCCCGCCAAAGGGTACGAGAACTCTGCGCGGGTCAAAATCGCCCGTAACGCTCGTCGCCTCGGTCCCGCCGACAATGTCCACGTCGTCGAGCGAGACATCGTTGTTGTAGGCGAACTCGCCGAGGCCCTGGTGCAACGCGGCCTCGAGCAGCGCGCGTCCGCGCGGCCCGAGAGGCGTGGACCCCAAATCGATCTGCCGGGCCGCGCCGGCCTTGTAGTAGGAGAGTCCGGCCACGAGGAACCACAACCACGCCAGGGCGGCCACGGCCGGGTTGTCCTCCAGGAGAACCCCTTCGTAAGTGACGGCTTCGCTGAAGCGCCGCCCGTCGAGTTCGTACGTGGCGAGAAGCGTGCTCTCGTCGATCTCGAGACTCACGTAGCGAAAGAGCGCCGCACGCTCTTTCACCACGGGGGTCTCACTCATAGCGCCTCATGCTAGGAGGCTCTCTTGGCGACGAGCGCGAAGCGCCCGCACGGTCGCTGCGCGCGATCACTGAAGAACACCTCTCCTCCGTCGGTCACCTGGATCGACGTCTCCACGTGCTGATCGGACACTCCGGCCGCTAGCAACTGACTCACCGCGACGCGTCGAAGGTCGAGGCGGAAGCGGCCACCGCCATCGTGACAAAGGGCTTCGGGCACCTCGTTGAAGTACTGCGCGACGTCCGGGCCGACCTGATAGGCCTCCATGGAGATCGACGGCCCGACGAAGGCGTAGACGGTGGCCGGGTCGCAAAAGAGGGCGACGGCGCGAGCGATGACCCCTCGCTGTAAGCCCCGCCACCCGGCGTGCACGACGGCGAAGCGCGCGGAGGAGGCGTCCACGAACAACAGGGGCACGCAGTCGGCCACCATCACGGCGAGGGCCAGGTCGGGGGACTCGTGGGTGAGAGCGTCCGCTGTACTGGTCGCCGTCACGAGGTCTGCCCTCAGAACAGTCGCGCCGTGAACCTGAGTGACGGTCACCAGCTGACCCTCCGCGACTCTCGCCGCTGCAGCTACGCGTCGACGATTCTCATCCACCGACTCACGATCGTCTCCCACGTGGTACGCGAGATTGAGTGAGTCGTAGGGGGGAAGACTGACGCCGCCGGCGCGGTCGGTGAGAAAGCCGTCGACGCCCAGCTCGCGGGCTCGCTCTATCGGATAGACGCTGAGGGCGTGGCGCGTTTCGGCGCGCAACGTTACGTCGCTTGACACGAGGCGCAGTGTCCGATGACGTCGAGCGCGTGCGACGTCGCATGAAAGCCCTGCTCTAACGTGAGATCGTCGACCATGGACGCCACCGTCGCTTCAAAGGCCGGACTCGGCGTCACGTCAATGACTTTGCCGCAGTTTGAGCAGAGCAAGTGATGGTGGTGATGCGTCAAGTCCTCGGCCAACTCAAAGCGGGCGAACTCATCACTGGCGGCAATTCGTCGGACGACTCCCGCTCGTTGGAGGTCTGAGAGGTGGCGGTAGGCCGAGCTTCGGGGCACGTCGGGCGCGGCGCTCGAGATGTCCGAAATGCTGAGGGGTCGACCTGACGTGGCGAGAAGTTGGACCACCGCCTGACGACCCGACGTGTAACGCTGGTCGATGCGACGTAGATGCGTCTCGACTAGTTCGTGTAGATCAAGGTGAGCGTTCGCGCTAGGTCGCGTGGCGTCGGCTGTTCGTGGACGCAGTACGGACACTGCATGTCCCCCTCTCTGAAGCGACGCGCGTCTTAGTTGTAATGAGACTCAGTCTCAGTATACGTTAGTGGCATGACAGATACGTCACTTTCCATTGGCCGACGCGCTCGGGGGGTTGTCCTGGGGCTGGCCTCGGCAGCCTGCGTGTTGCTATTTCTGGGGGTTTCCCCCGTTCTCTCGTCAGTTCCGGCGGCAGCGGGCACCGAGGGCCGTGTCATCAAGGCCATTGGCGCCGAGAACGAATACGCCAACGTACTGTCCCAAATCGGGGGGAAGTACGTCAAGGTCTCTTCCATCTTGAACAACCCGAACACCGATCCTCACACCTTCGAAGCAAGTCCCCGCGTGGCCCAAGAGGTGAGCAACGCGCAACTCATCGTTCAAAACGGGGTCGGCTACGACGGTTTCATGAACAACATCGAAAGTGCGTCTCCCAACTCCCATCGTGTGGTCATCGTGGCCCAACGGGTCCTCGATCTTCCGAGCAGCACCCCCAACCCCCATCTTTGGTACAACCCCACAACGATGCCCAAGGTTGCGGCGGTCATGGCCCGGGATCTCGCGACCATAGACCCCACTCACGGCGCGTACTTCGAGGCCAACGCCGCCGCCTTCGACGCCTCCCTGCAGCCATGGATCAAGGCCATCGCGGCGTACAAGTCGAAGCACCGCGCCACGCCGGTGGCGGTGACCGAACCGGTCGCCGACTATTTGTTGGAGGCGATGGGTACGAGGATTCTCACGCCCTTTGTCTTTCAGGCCGACGTCATGAACGGCGTCGACCCCTCGCCCGAAGACATCACGTTAGAAGACAACCTTTTCGCCAAGCACCGGGTCAAGGTCTTTTGCTATAACCAACAAGTAGTGGACGCCCTCACCGCCTCGTTCAAGAGCGCCGCCACGAAGGAGCACGTGCCCGTGGTCGGGGTCTACGAAACGATGCCCACGCCGGGCTACGACTACCAAACCTGGATGATGGCCGAACTCAACGCCATCGAGAAGGCCGTGGAGCACCACGCCTCAACCGAGAGACTGTGAGCAACGGGCCGGTTCTTGACGTGGATCACGTGAGCGTGGCGTTTGCGGGCCGCGAAGTTCTCGACGATGTGTCTTTTCAAGTTCAGGCCAGTGAGTTCACGGGCCTCATCGGGTCGAACGGGGTCGGCAAGACCACTCTGCTTCGCAGCGTCCTCGGACTGCAGCGAATCGACCGGGGTGAGATTCGCGTCAACGGCGCACCTCTGTCACGGCACGCTCGCGTCCTCGGCTACGTGCCTCAGAAGGTCAGCCTCGACCCCGACGTGCCCGTGCGGGCTCGCGACTTCGTGGCCCTTGGTCTCGACGCGCACCGGTTTGGCTTCTCCCGTCGAACCAAGGACGAGCGCCAACTCGTCGAGCAGATGCTGATGGACGTTGACGCCGAGCGTTTCGCCGACACTCGGGTGGGCAGCCTCTCGGGTGGGGAGCAACAGCGCATCCTCATCGCGCACGCGCTCATCAGTCAGCCGTCGCTCCTCCTCTTGGACGAGCCGCTGGCCAATTTGGACCCCAAGAGCGTGGAAGAAGTGGTGTCGCTCTTGCACCGCGTGGCTAAAGACCACGGAGTCGCCGTGTTGTTGTCGGCGCACGAGATGAACTCGCTCTTGCCGGTCATGGACCGCATTGTGTATCTCACCAACGGCCGGGCCGCGAGCGGAACCACGGACGAAGTGGTGCGCTCGGACGTTCTCAGCACGCTCTACGGCCATCACGTCGACGTGTTGAAGCTGCACGGACGAGTTTTCGTGGTGGCCCAACCGAGCGAGAGCGACGTGGAGATACCCGAACACTCGACGCTGACCATCGAGTAGACGTGGCGACGTTTCTCTTCGAACCGGGATTCTTTTCGAGCGGTCCGGTCCACGTGGCCCTGGTGATCGGCGCCGTCAGCGCGGTAGTTACTGGGGTCGTCGGGGTGTTCACCGTCCTGCGAGGGCAGTCCTTCGCGGGGCACGCGCTGACCGACGTCGCGACCACCGGAGGATCGGCGTCGTTCTTCTACGGCCTCACTCCGTTGCTCGGATTTCTCGGCGCCGGCGTGCTGGGCGCCGGGGCCATGGATCTGGTGGGAGTGCAACGCCTTCGGGGCCGCGACATCGCGACCGGCGTGGTGCTGGGCGTGGCGACCGGTGTGGCCGCGCTCTATCTCTATCTCGACACCACGAAGAGCGCGACCACCGGAGCCGCCCAGCAGGTTCTCTTCGGCTCGATCTTCACGCTGGACTCCTCGACCATTCCCGTGGTCGCGGTGCTGAGCGTGGTGACGCTGGCGCTCATCGCCTCTATCTATCGACCGCTGTTGTTGTCATCGCTGAGTGCGGATCTCGCGGCGGCGCGCGGGATCTCGGTACGCGCGGTGGGACTCCTCTTCATGTTGGCCCTAGCGATCTCGGTGGGACTCTCGTCCATCGCCATCGGATCTATTCTCTCGACCGCGCTGTTGATCGGACCGGCCGCGACGTCGCTGCGACTCACGAGGAGTTTGCGCCGCGCTTTCGCCTTCGCGGCGGTGATCGGCGTGGCGGCCACCTGGTTGGGCGTGCTCTTCGCCTACGACAGCTACTACTGGTTTCCCTCCAGCCAAGGGCTCCCCGTCAGTTTTTTCATCGTGCTGCTCGTCTTTTTGGCGTACGTCGCGTCGGGTCTTCACCCGATACCACGTGCTCTAAAGCGCGCGCGCCTCGACGGCCACGCCGCGGCGGCGCAACGGGTGCGCTGATGTTCTCCGGCTTCATGGTCAACGCGTGGGAGATCGGCACGATCGTCGCGGTGGTCGGCGGGGTCGTCGGATTCTTCGTCGTCTTGCGCGGAGCGGCCTTTCCGGCCCACGCCATCCCCAACGGGGCCTTCGCCGGGGCTGCGGGGGCCAATCTGCTCGGCGTCAATCCACTGATCGGTCTTGGGGTGTTCTCCCTCGGGGCGGCTCTCGGCATCGGGCGACTAACGAGACGGGGACGGGCAGACGCGGTGACCGCCCTCGCGCTCGTGATGATGCTGGCCCTGGGGGCCGCGTTTCTCAGTCAGAGCACCGAGTACGAGCCGGAGATCTTCTCTCTCCTCTTCGGGGAGATTCTCGGAGTGAGCCGCGGACAGATCGTGCCCGTCGCGGTGCTCGGAGCGGTGTGTGTTCTCTTCGTCGGCGTTCTCTATCGTCGACTTCTGCTCACCTCTCTCGCGCCCGAGATCGCGGCCGCGCAGGGACTGCGCCCGGAACTCGTCGACACCGCTTTTCTGGTGGTGATCGCCTGCGCCACGACCATGACCGTGCCCGTCGTCGGGGCGCTTTTAATTTTCACGCTGATGATCGGTCCGCCGGCCGCGGCACGATGTTTCACCGATCGAGCCGAGATTGCTTTCGCCCTGTCGGTCGCTTTTGCCTTAGTCACGGTGTGGGTAGCACTGGCGTGTTCGTACGTGAGCGACTGGCCCGTCGGGTTTTACGTGAGCGTTTTTAGTGCGGCCTGGTTCGCAGCGGGGCGCGGCTACCTCGCGTGGCGTCGCCACACCTCGGCCCCGTCGCGGCCTTGGGGTTCGTCGCCCGATGTCTAGCCTTGGGTCGTGACGAGCGACGCTTCTGTACTTCTTAAGGCGTGCGCGTTTCCCCCGGCCGCGACGTCGGTGTCGTTGGCCGTCTCGGGCGGACCGGACTCGCTCGGTCTGCTCCTCCTCGCCGTGGCCGGCGGTCTTACGATTGACGTGCACCACGTCGATCATCACGCCCGCGTAACTAGCGGCGGCGACGCTCGCTTCGTGGAAGAACTATGTCGCACGTTGGCAGTGCCCTGCGTGGTGCACGACGTGGAGGTGCACAGCGGGGCGAACTTTGAAGCACGAGCTCGCGCCGAACGCCGCCGCGTGCTGCCCGACGGCGCCCTGACCGGGCACACGATGGACGACCTTGTCGAGACGGTGCTCTTGAACATGATGCGCGGGGCTGGGGTCGACGGGCTCTCACCGATGGTGAACGATCCGACCAAGCCGTTACGTGGTCTTCGTCGCAGCGATCTTCACGACTTCGTCGAGGCGTCGGGTTACGTGGCGCGTCACGACGAGTCCAACGACGACATGGCCTTTCGTCGCAATCGCGTGCGCCACCAACTCCTTCCTTTGATGTGCGAGGTGGCCGAGCGCGACGTCGTTCCGGTCATCGCGCGCCAGGCTGGCGTGCTGTTCGAAGAACGTTCGTGGATCGACGCACTGTCAGTGAGCGACGCCACGCTGGCCCTGTCCGAGGCCGACTGTCGCCAACTGCGCCTATGGCCCCGCGCTCGTCTTCGACGGTGGTTACGCCGCCAACTGGGGGCCCTCGACGACGTGCACGAGCGTCACCCCCCGAGCGCGGCCGAGGTCGAGCGAGCGCTGGCCGTGGTTGTCGGTGACGTGGTGGCGACCGAGCTGAGCGGGGGACGACGGCTCGCTCGACGCGATCAGCGCCTGGTGCTCGAAGACGGCTCCACTACGCTGACCATGCATGGATAGACACAGCGCGGAGGACTTTACGGCCACCTGGGCTCGCCACGATCTGGGCGAGGTAGTGGTATCGGCCAAGGAAGTTCACGACCGCGTGTGCGAGCTGGGCCAGGCCATTACCCGTGACTACCGGGACAGCCCGCCGCTCTTGGTGGGCGTCTTAAAAGGGGCTATCAACTTCATGGCCGATCTCATGCGGGCCATCGAACTGCCCGTAGAGGTCGACTTCATGGCCGTCTCTTCCTACGGGGCCGCCACCAAAACGAGCGGGGTGGTGCGCATCGTGAAGGACCTCGACGTTGATCTCTCCAACCGCGACGTCTTGATCGTAGAAGACGTGGTGGACTCCGGCCTGACGCTCAACTACTTACGCCAGTACCTGGGCGCGCGCAGCCCGGCCAGCCTGGAGGTGTGCGCGTTGTTACTGAAAGTGGGTGAGCAGCGGGTCCAGCAATCTCTGAAGTACGTGGGATTTTCGATCCCGGCCGACTTCGTCGTGGGATATGGTCTCGACGTCAACGAACGGTACCGAAATCTCGACGCCATCTACACCTACGTCGGCGAGGCGTAGAGGTGCTCGACCGCGAAGCAGAGGTCGAGGCCTCGCCTTTCTTACGCGCGCGACGGTCCGCGTGACGTTGAGCCCTTTGGTGATGGGCGTCGTGAACGTGACGCCCGACTCCTTTTTCCCCGCCTCGCGCACCTCGCCGCAGGATCAGGCCATCGAACGAGGTCTCGCTCACTTTCGCCACGGGGCCGACGTGGTGGACGTGGGAGGTGAGTCCACGCGACCCGGCGCCACGCCGGTTGAAGAAGCCGACGAACTCGCGCGCGTTCTTCCCGTCATTGCCGCGCTGTCGCGACACGGCCCGGTCTCGATCGATACCCAAAAAGAGGCGGTGGCCAGAGCGGCCGTCGTGGCCGGAGCGTCGATTCTGAACGACGTATCCGCCTCTTTGGCGGCGCTGGCCGGTGAGTTGGGCGTCGGCTACATCGCAATGCACCGACAGGGCGACTCTTCGGTCATGCAGGACAACCCCACCTACGAGAACGTCGTTCGCGAGATCAGCGACTTTTTGCGCGGCGCGGCCGAAGAGGCCCGACGCGTGGGAATTGACAGGCTGTGGCTTGACCCGGGCATTGGCTTTGGCAAGACCCTGCAGCACAATCTCACCGTGCTCGCCCACTGCGGCGACTTTGTTTCTCTGGCGAAAGAGTACGGGGCGGGCGTGGTGGTCGGTACCAGTCGTAAGCGATTCCTCGGACAACTCGGATCTCGCGAGCTCCACGTGGAGGAGCGACTGGAGGGATCCTTAGCAACGGCTGTCTGGGCCTTGATAGAAGGTGTCAGTATGGTGCGCGTGCACGACGTGAGAGAAACGGTCCAACTACGCGAGATGTTGAGTGCTCCGCTGGAGAGCGTGTCGTCGTGAGAGGCAAGTGGGCGGCGGGCATCGAGCCACGCGGGTTCACCTGGGTTTACAAAGGAATTCTCGCGGTGTCCGAGCGCCCCGGTGGATCGACCACGGTGCATCGACAGGTGCGCCGGGACGAGGAACTGCTGTGGCTGAAGCATCAGGGCTTTGGACGGGTGATCTCCATCTTGCCCGTGATGCAGAACATGAGCGTCTACTTCGAGCACGGTCTGACAGCTAGCCACTACGCCCTGCGAGGCGGCCCTCAGCAGCGCGAAGTTCTCGAAGCCTGCTACCTCGACATCGCCAACTGCATGGCCCTGAGCACCACCGTGTTGCTGCACGGCGACGAGGTCTCCGACCGCCTCTTGGGCGTGGTGGCGGGCTACTTGGTCTGGAGTCAGAAGGTCACCACCGTGCCGTCGTCGGTCGCGCTGGTTGAGCGCCTCTTTAAGCGTTCCATCGGACCCGACGGTCGTTCGGTGATGATGGATCTGCCCGAGAATCTACGTGAGTGACGTCATCGAGCTTCGCGAACTGCGCCTCAGCGCGATCGTCGGGGTCCTGCGCGAAGAGAGAGATCGGGCTCAGCCGCTGGCGCTCGATATCGACGTGCACCGTCCCTTCGAAGAGGCGGCCATGAACGATGATTTGACCGAGACGACCGACTACGCCGCCGTGCTGGAGATCGCCTCGCGCGTGACCCGCGACGGAGCGTTTCTACTGCTCGAGACGTTGGCCTACCGCGTGGCCCGCGAGATTCTCGCCTTGGACCCCTCGATCACTTCGGTGATGGTGGCGGCGCGAAAACTTCGGCCCCCCGTCGCGCTCGACGTGGCGACCGCCGGCGTTCGTTGCGTGGTGTCGCGCGCCTAGTGCGTTACGCCTACCTCTCCCTCGGCTCCAATCTGGGGGACCGGCGAGCTCACCTCGAAGGGGCGATCCCTCTGGTGGTGGCGTCGGACACCTACCGTCTCTCCCACGTCTACGAAAGCGAGCCGGTCGGTGGCGTGGCCCAGGAGGACTTTTGGAACATGGTGGTCGAGATCATGACCGACGCCAGCCCACGCGAACTCTTGCTACGGGCTCGACACGCGGAGTCGGCGGCGAACCGGACGCGCGAGGTTCGCTGGGGTCCGCGCACCCTCGACGTCGACGTCTTGTTGGTGGGCGAGGAGACGAGCGAGGATCCGGAGATTCTCATTCCCCACCCCCGCCTCTACGAGCGTTCTTTTGTGTTGGTTCCCTTGCACGAGTTGGCGCCCTCGTTGGTATCGCAGGCTCAATTAGCGGCCGGCGTCGGGGGCGTGAAAGATCTCGGTACACTTTCTTCGCTGGGCTAAATACCGAACGGCACCCTCTCGGGGCTGGAACGGAAAGGAAGCCATATGAGGATCACCATTGTGGGAGCCGGACGGGCTGGCACGTCGCTGTATGACGCGTTGAGCGCCGTGGGCCACGACGTTCGGCTTCGCCATCACGACGAACTGCGCGACGTGGATAGTGAGCTCGTTCTGCTGTGCGTGCCCGATGACGCTATCGAAACGGTGTCGAGCGAACTATCCGTCGATGAAGGCACCGTGGTGGCCCACGTGGCGGGCTCGCGAGGTTTGACGGAACTGTCGCGACACGCGCGGCGCGCGTCCATGCACCCCCTCGCGGTGTTGCCGAATCGCTCGGTGGGCGCGGCGCGTCTGCGCGGTGCGCTCTACAGCGTGGGCGGCGATCGAGTAGTCGATGAGGTCGTCGCGTCACTGGGCGGGCGCGCTCTTCGACTCTCGGACGAACAGCGGGTTCTCTATCACGCGACGGCCAGCGTCACGGCTAATCACTTGGTGGCCTTGCTCGGTCACGCGCGGTCGTTGGCCGAAGCCGCCGGACTATCGCTGGAGGACTTTCTCCCCCTGGCCCAACAGGCTCTCGACGACGTCAAGGCCATGGGCGTCGACGCGGCGCTGACCGGACCGGCGTCGCGCGCCGACATGGTCACCATCGACGCGCACTTAGAAGCGCTGCCGCCCACCGAGCGATCCACGTACGTGGCGCTCGCCAACGCCGCCTTCGAACTCGCGGAAAAGCGACGCGCCACCTCGGGCGTCTAGCGTGCTCGAGCTGTCCGACATTGAAGAGTGGCGTTCGTTCGCGAGCGATCAGCGAGCGAAGGGTCTGGTGGTGGGATTCGTCCCGACCATGGGGGCACTCCACGCCGGGCACGCCTCACTCTTTCGCGCCGCGAAGGAACACAGCGACGTCGTCGTAGCGTCGCTCTTCGTCAATCCCCGTCAGTTCGACCGACGGGACGACCTAGAGAAGTATCCAAGAACGCCCGAGCGCGATCTCGCGCTGGCCCTCGAGTGCGGCGTCGACTGCGTGGTGTCACCGTCGCTCACCGACATGTGGCCCGACTACCCCGCGCCCACCCCGACCACCGTCTCGGTGGGAGAGTTAGGCGAACGATTCGAAGGCGCCGGTCGCCCCGGACACTTTGACGGGGTGGCCAGCGTCGTGGCCAAGCTCTTCACCATCACCGGGCCCTGCCGCAGTTTTTTTGGTGAGAAGGATTTTCAACAGCTGGCCGTGATTCGTCAGATCGTGCGCGACCTGGCCTTCGCCGTCGAGGTCGTGGGGTGTCCCATCGTGCGCGACGACGATGGCCTGGCCCTCTCCAGTCGCAACGTCACCCTCTCTCTCGCGGGCCGTCGCCGAGCGCTCGGACTGTCTCACGCCCTCACGGCCGCGGCGAAAGTAGCCCGGCCCGCGAGTATCCAGCGCGCCGTGATGCACGAGGTGTTGGAGAACGAGGGCGTCGAGGTGGCCTACGCGGAGGTCGTTGATCCCTTGACGTTGCTACCCTCTAGCGACGCCGAGTCGGGACCTCGACGGGCCCTGGTAGCGGGGTTTGTCGACGGGGTTCGCCTTCTCGATAACGGACCCGTTTCGATAGTGGGGAGTTGACGTGCTTTTAGCCATGGACGTGGGAAACACCGAGACCTTGATCGGACTCTTCGGCGACGCGGGCACCGACTCGCCCGACGCCATGGGCTTCGCGCGCGCTAGTGGCGAGCACGGTCTCGCTTATCACTGGCGCACTTCCACGGTCGCCGCGCGAACGCCCGACGAACACGCCGTGGTCTTGACCCAGCTGCTCGACCTCGAAGGGCTCGACCTGCGCAGTGCGCTCACCGAGATCGCCATCTGCTCGTCGGCTCCGGCCGTCACGACTCAGCTTCGTCGTATGGCCAATCGATGGTTCTCTACTCTCGACCTCACGGTGGTCGGTCCCGGGACCAAGAGCGGCATGCCCATCCTCTACGACAACCCGCGTGAAGTCGGCGCCGATCGTATCGCCGACGCGGTCGGCGCGTACGACCTGTACCCCGGCGCGTCGATCGTGGTGGATATGGGGACGGCGACGGTGTTCGACGTGATCAGCGAGCGAGGGGAGTACGTAGGCGGCGCCATCGCGCCCGGGGTGGCGATCTCCCTCGAAGCGCTCTTCACCCACGCCGCGGCGCTGCGTTCGGTGGAGTTGGTTCCACCACGATCGGTCATCGGTCGCTCGACCGTTGAGTCGATCCAAAGTGGCGTCCTCTACGGCTTCGCCGCCCAAGTCGACGGCATCGTCGAGCGGATTCTCGACGAGCTGGGCGAGGCCACGGTGATCGGCACCGGAGGTCTGGCCGGCTTAATCGCGCCCAACACCAAGCACGTGAGAATCGTGGAACCGTGGTTGACCCTTCACGGATTGCGTATCGTTCATGAAAGGAACCACCAGAAAGCTGCCCCGTGACCTCGCCGTATCAGTTCGCCCACGACGCCTACGCCGCCGCGCTACAGACGTCGTTCGCTCACCTAGAGGACGGCGAGGAGTCGGGCGAGAGCGCCCACGTGGCCGGGCGCGTCATGCTCCTTCGCCGCCAGGGCAGGTTGGCCTTTGCCACCATGCGCGACTCGACGGGAGAGATTCAGCTCTTCGCCCTGGACGGCGTGGCCGAGAACTTTGACGAGTTCTCCAAACTGCACTTGGGCGACTGGGTCGGCGTGGTCGGGGAGATTGTACGCACCAAGCGCGGCGAGCTCTCGGTCAAGGTGGCGACCTTTGAGCGCCTGGCCGAGGCGCGCCATAACTTCGGCGACAAGTGGGCGGGCATCACCGACTTCGACCTGCGCTATCGCCACCGCGAAGCCGACCTCTGGGCCAACGAGACGTCGCGACGTTCGTTGCAACGACGAAGCGACATGATTCGCGCCGTGCGCGAGCGCTGCTGGGCGGCCGGCTTCATGGAAGTCGAGACGCCCATTCTCACTCCCGTCGCCTCGGGCGCATCGGCCCGTCCCTTCGTGACGCACCACAACGCCCTCGACAGTGATTTCTACTTGCGCGTGGCGCCCGAACTCTGGCTCAAGCGTCTCGTGGTCGGCGGTTTTGAGCGGGTCTTCGAACTCGGCCGCGTCTTTCGCAACGAGGGAGTCAGCCCTCGGCACAACCCCGAGTTCACGATGCTGGAGCTCTACGCCGCTTACTGGGACTTCGAGGACATGATGTCCTTCACCGAGGAACTCGTCGCGGGCGTGGCCCTCGACGTGCTCGGCACGACGGAGATTGAGTACCAGGGTCGACAGCTCTCGCTCAGCGCGCCCTGGGCTCGCCGACCCATGGCCGAACTGACCAGCGAAGCCCTCGGTGTGGAGGTCTCCGTGCACACGCCCCGCGATGTGCTCGCCGGGTACCTAGGCGAGCGCGGCGTGGAGGTTCACGCGTCCTGGGGCGCGGGTCGCTGCCTAGCGGAACTCTTTGAGAACAGCGCCGAGGAGGGGCTCTGGGACGCCACCTTCGTCACGGAGTACCCGGTAGAGGTCTCGCCGCTCTCGCGGCGCCACCGGCGCGACGCCGAGCTCACCGAACGCTTCGAGTCCTACGCCGCCGGTCGCGAACTCTCTAACGGCTTTAGTGAGCTCAACGATCCCGACGAGCAGCGTTCGCGATTCGAGGACCAGGCTCGACTGGCCGCGGCCGGCCAGGACGAAACGATGGCGATCGATGAGGACTACATTCGCGCGCTCGAGTGGGGACTGCCGCCGACGGCCGGTCTCGGCGTGGGCATGGACCGACTGGCGGTACTACTGGCCGACGAGTCCAACCTGCGAGAGGTGATTGCTTTTCCGACCTTGAAGCCGGTGCGCGATTAGTACGAGGGTAGGTCGTGCAGCTGGGCGCTAATGAGCGAACCAAAGCTGGCGCGCAGGTTCTCGCTCGGTACGAGCTCGAGCGCGGCGTGCGCGGCGTCGAGGTAACGCGACGCCGCGCGAATGGTGCGATCGATGCCGTCGGTCGCCACGACGAGCTTTCGGGCGCGCTCGCGCTCGTCGTCGTCCAACGGGTGACCCAAGAGGCCACGTAACTCATCGCCGACACTGCTGTCGGCCAAGGCGAAGAGCGTGGGGAGACTGTAGATCCCCTCGGCCAGGTCTTGCCCGGCCGGTTTGCCCAGTTGGTTGTCGGTGGCGATCAAGTCCAAAATGTCGTCGCGTAACTGGTAGACCATGCCAAAGCACCGTCCGAACTCGGCGAGTGGCTCTGTCTCGCGGGGCGCAAGCTTCGCCGTCATGGCGCCCATGCGGCAGCTAGACGACATCAGCGTTGCGGTCTTTCCTTCAATGGCGACGAAGTAGTCGTCTTGGGTTCGCTCCAGCGAGAACGCGGTTCGCACCTCACTGATCTGGCCCCGGGTCAGCCAGGCCAGCGTGTGGGACATCAGACTGGCCGACTCCGCGCCCAAGTCGGCGGCCAGTCCCGCCGAACGCGCCATGAGGTAGTCGCCCGCCACGATGGCAATGAGGTTTCCGTAGCGGGCATTGACGCTGTCGACGTTGCGGCGAATCTCGGCCTCGTCCATGACGTCGTCGTGATAGAGCGAGGCTAAGTGCATCAGCTCGAGCGAGACCGCTCCGAGCAGGTCGTCGCGGGTGGCTTCTCGCTCGCCACTCGTGGCCGAGGCGAGGGCCAGCATCGGCCGCAAGCGCTTACCCCCGGCGCGAATGAGGTGCGTTGTCACCGAATCGAGATACGGGTCCCCAAATATCACGGATTCTTCAAGAACGACTTCGAGCTCGGTCAGATCACGTTCAACTGACGCAAGCCCAAGTGGTTCGTAGGGATTCACGGCACCACCTTAGATGAGGCCTCGAATATCCATCATTGGTGGTCGGAGGGGCTCGTCCTATTGAGTCCCTATCACCATTACACTTTTAACAAAAGAAACAAAGGACGACCATTGTTTGAACGTTTCACAGACCGTGCCCGCCGAGTCCTCGTACTCGCTCAGGAAGAGGCACGCGACCTAAACCACGCGTTTATTGGCACCGAGCACATCTTGCTGGGTCTGATTCGTGAGGGTGAAGGGGTCGCGGCCAAGGCGCTGGACGCCTTGGGGGTCACGTTCGACGTCGTGCGCGAGAAAGTGGAAGAGGCCATCGGGGCCAATACCAATCCCTCGCCCGGATCCCCCCCCTTTACTCCTCGAGCCAAGAAGGTGCTGGAGCTCTCTCTTCGTGAAGCTCTCCAACTCGGACACTCCTACATCGGCACCGAGCACATGCTGCTCGGCTTGGTGCGCGAGGGCGAGGGCGTCGCGGCCCAGGTCTTGAACGATCTCGGCGCGGACATGGCCCGGGTGCGCACCCAGGTCATTCAGATGATGTCCGGTCAGGCCGGCAAAGAGGCCGGAGCGGCCTCCGCGGTGGGCTCGTCCAAGAGTGGCGACTCCGAAGCCGCCGGGGGCTCCGCGGTCCTCGACCAGTTCGGTCGCAACCTCACCCAGTTCGCCCGCGAGGGCAAACTCGACCCGTTGGTCGGGCGGGAAAAAGAAGTAGAGCGCGTGATGCAAGTACTGTCACGTCGCACCAAGAACAACCCCGTCCTCATTGGCGAACCGGGCGTGGGTAAGACGGCCATTGTCGAAGGGCTGGATCAGCGCATCGTGGCCAACCAAGTGCCGGTGACCCTGGCCGACAAGCAGCTCTACACCCTCGACCTCGGGGCCTTGGTGGCGGGGTCTCGCTATCGCGGCGACTTCGAAGAGCGCCTAAAGAAGGTCTTAAAGGAGATCCGCACCCGAGGTGACATCATTCTGTTCATCGACGAGATCCACACCCTGGTCGGCGCCGGCGCCGCCGAGGGGGCTATCGACGCGGCCTCCATCTTGAAGCCCATGCTGGCCCGCGGCGAACTCCAGACCGTCGGGGCCACCACCATCGACGAGTACCGCAAGCACATCGAAAAGGACGCCGCCCTCGAGCGACGCTTCCAGCCCGTCAAGGTGGAGCAGCCCTCGGTCGCCATGACCATCGAGATCTTGAAGGGTCTGCGCGAGGTCTACGAGGAGTTCCACGCGGTCAAGATCACCGATCAGGCTTTGATCGCCGCCGCCAATATGTCCGACCGGTACATCTCGGATCGCTTCTTGCCCGACAAGGCCATCGACTTGATCGACGAGGCCGGTAGCCGTCTGCGCATTCGCCGCATGGACACGCCGCCCGCGGCGAAGAAGATCGACGAAGACATTTTGCGTCTGCGCCGTGACAAAGAGACGGCCATGGACAAGGGTGCGCTGGACCAAGCGAAAGCGTTGGACGAGCAAGAGCGCGAACTGGTCGCTCAGCGCGACGAACTGGACGCCTCCGTGTTGGCCTCGGGTGGCGAGTCGTTCGACTTAGTGGACGAAGAGACCATCGCGGAGGTTCTGGCCGTGTGGACCGGTATTCCCGTCTACCGCTTGACCGAAGAAGAGACGTCGAAGTTGCTGCGCATGGAAGACGAGCTCCACAAGCGGGTGGTCGGTCAAGAAGAGGCCGTCAACTCACTGAGTCGCGCCATTCGTCGTACTCGTGCGGGTCTGAAGGACCCTAAGCGTCCCGGCGGATCGTTCATCTTCTTGGGCCCGACCGGCGTCGGCAAGACCGAGCTCGCCAAGACTCTGGCCGAGTTCTTGTTCGATGACTCCGACGCGCTGATTCAACTGGACATGTCCGAGTACATGGAGAAGCACTCCGTCTCACGTCTCGTCGGTTCGCCCCCCGGCTACGTCGGTTACGA
>JAOBWI010000032.1 GCA_025463285.1 Acidimicrobiaceae bacterium
TCGTCTACCGAGGTGAAATAAATCATGGCTGTCGCCGCTTCATTGCTGTCTATTGCGTTGTTCTTGGCCTTCGCGTCGGCCGGGATACAGAAACTGCTCTTCAATCCGGCGATGTCGAACGCGGCCGATCGACTGGGTTACTCGCGCTCGGCGTATCGACGCATCGGACTGCTCGAACTTCTAGGCGGCGTCGCCCTGATGGCTGGATTAGTGGGGAAGGGTACGACCTTCCTCGCGATCCTCAACGAAGCGGCCGCCGGGGTGCTGGCCCTGCTCATGGCTGGCGCACTGTTTGTTCATCTTCGCAAGCGCGACAAGGCGAAGTACTTCACCCCGGCCCTGGCGCTGGGGGTACTCGCGGTGGTCGAACTGGTGCTGCGTCTGGCCTGAGGCCTAGAGGGGCACCTTGGTGTGCTTGAACTCATTGAGGTCACTCTCGGTGCTCATCAAGGTGAGAAGCGAGTCGAGGAGGGCAGTGGACGCGGCCGCGTCGTCGCTGGGCGAGGTCATGTAGCGAACGAAGGTGGCGTCGCCGTCGACCACGAAGGTGGGTACGCCGAAGGCGTCGTAACCCTCGAACTCTCGAAAGCTCTGGCCAATGACCTTGTGGGGACGACGGGAGTCCACGTCGTCGAAGACTGCCGCGAGGTCCACCGCCGTCGAGGACAGTGCTTCGGTTATCTCCTCGCGAGTGACGAGTCGAAGGCCGCGTTCGTGACGAGAACGAAAGAGTGCCTCGTGGGCGTCGAGAAAGTACTCGGGCTGGAGGTCTCGAATCGACGTGCTCACCGCGAGGGAGAGTTGCTCGCGGTCGCGCGCCGGATCGTCCCAGACGTCCGGGGCTCCATCGGCCTTGTAGCCCTGGCTCATGGTCCACGGCACGAAGGTCACGTCGAAGTCGCCACCACCTCGCAGAGCGGTGATGACGTGGAGGTGAATGTTCTTCGCGAAGGGACAGCGATAGTCGTAGGAGAGGTCGAAGTGGCGCACGTTTCCACCCTAGGAACTAGCGCGAGGGAACGGGCACGCCTTCGCCGCGACAGAGGTCCTGGAACGCGCAGAATCGACAGGCGCTGCGCGAGGGCGTGGCGGGAAAGTCGCCGTCTTGGTAGTAGCGATTGATCTTGGCCCAGGCGTGGGTGGCCGCTGTGGCCCGCGCTCGAACGACGACGTCGCTCACCGGTCGTTCGATGGACTCACCGTGGGCTACGTACATCAGTCGAATGTTTGAGGCTTTCTCACCGAGGGTGGCCTCACAGAGCGCGGCGTACAGTTCGGCGTTGGCGAACGTTTGTGAGTCGTAGTTGCGGTTGGGGAGTGACCCCGTTTTATAGTCGACGATGGTGAGGGTTCCGTCGGCGTCTCGATCGAGCCGGTCCAAGATGCCAAAGAGCGGGGTGCCGTTAACGTCGACGCCTAAGCGAAGCTCGACCCCTTCGCTGTCGATGGTGGTGGGATCCTCCATAGCGAAGTAACTCTCGATGATGGCCCTCGTTTCGGCGATCAACGTGGCCAGCAGGGCCTCGTCGAGAGAGAGGTCGAGGCGGACCTCGGGCGTCAAGATCTCCTCTTTCGCCGGTTCGATGAACCCGCGCGCACGTTCAATGGTGCGATCTGACTTGTCGAGCAAGAAAAGATGTTCGAAGACGTAGTGCACGAATCGTCCCTTGGCGCTGGCGTAGGAGGCCGGCTGGGGGAGACGCTCGATCGAACCGTGCTGGTACCGGCGGGGGCAGGCCTGAAAGTCCGACAGACGCGACGGTGAGAGCGACTGGGGAAGAGGTTGCTTGAATGCCATGACCCAACGTTACGGCCCCACTGTGACGTGATGGGCCGTCTCGACCGACAACAATGGAGCCATGCCTCGACGTCGCGATACCACCGCTACTCGTCATGGCACCGTCGTTCGTTCGAAGGCGTGGAATGGCGTGCGTTACGGCGAGGCCGTTGTCGTGAACGCCCCGAGAGAGCGTCGCCAGCACTGGACATTCGTGGCCTTCGCCGTGAACGAGGCCACGGGCGAAGAATGGGTGGAAGTTCGGGGTGGTCGCAGCGGCGAATCAAAGGGCCGATCATTTAGACCCGAGTTGATCTTCCCCCTGGGATCACGAAAGGGCTCGAAAATCGTCGGGCTCTCGTTGGCCAGCGCTCCCCAACTAGCGCTGGAGTGACGAGAAGTAAAGTCATGGACTCACGGCGAGAGAGCGATGAGTCGTTCGCTCCCGGCGAGTTCGAGGAAGAGCGATATCGAGTGCTTTCGCGCGAGATTCCTCACAAGGGGGGCGTGACGTACGGCTTCCTCCTCTGGTCGCAGTCCCTGGTCCTCGACCGGTGACCACCTCGTCGACACGGCTCGACGCGGCCGTCGTGGGCTCGGGTCCGAACGGTCTCGCGGCGGCCATCACGCTGGCCCGCGCAGGATTGAGCGTCGAGGTCTTCGAAGGGGCTTCGAGTGCGGGCGGAGGGTGCCGGACCGAGGAGTTGACCCTGCCGGGCTTTCATCACGACGTCTGTTCGACCATTCAATCCATGATCGCTCTCTCGCCGTTCTTCAAGACCTTCGAGCTCACCTCGCGAGGAGTACCTCTCTGCACGCCGGAGATCGCTTTCGCCCATCCTCTCGATGGCGGCCGAGCGGCGGCGCTCGTTGGTTCGGTGGCGACGACGGCCGAAGGACTCGGACGAGACGGCCACGCGTACGAGAAGTTGATGGGACCCTTGGTTGACCAATCGGCCAAGACCGCGCCGTCGATTTTGGCGCCCATCCTCACCGTTCCGAGCCACCCGTTCGCTATGGCTCGCTTCGGCCGCGCCGGCCTTAGGTCGGCCTCCCAACTCGTCAAGCGGTTCTCCACCGACGAGGCGAAGGCACTCATGGCGGGCGTATCGGCGCACGCCATGTTGCCGCTCGACGCGCCGATGACGTCTGCGGTCGGCCTTTTTTTGGCCATGAGCGCTCATATCGGGGGCTGGCCGGTGGTGGAGGGCGGTAGTGCAGTCTTGGTCGAAGCGTTGCTCGGTGCGCTCAAGGACTCGGGCGGGACCGTTCACGTCGATCGCTACATCGCTTCGGCGAGCGACCTACCCCACGCGCGCCTCACGCTCTTTGACACCTCGCCCCAGACCATGGTCGAGGTAATGGGGGAGCGAGTCACGTCACGCTATCGCCGCGACGTCGCGCGTTTTCGTAGTGGTCCCGGCGTGTGCAAGGTCGATTGGGCACTTTCGGGGTCCGTGCCCTGGCTCGCGCCGGAGTGCCGTCGCGCCGCCACCGTTCACGTGGGGGGAACGTTTGAAGAAGTGGCCGCGGCCGAGAACGACGTGGCCTGGGGGCGTCACGCCGAACGGCCGTACTGCATAGTGGTCCAGCCCAGCCTCGTCGATTCAACCCGTGCTCCATCGGGCAAGAGCACTCTGTGGGCGTACTGCCACGTTCCCAACGGATCTGACGTTGACATGACGTCGCGCATCGAGGACCAGATCGAGCGATTCGCGCCGGGCTTTCGCGATCTGATTTTGGCACGCTCGACGATGACCGCGACCGACGAGCAGCGATACAACGCCAACTACGTCGGGGGCGACATCAATGGTGGGGCCGGGACGCTGCGCCAGACGCTGTTTCGCCCCGCGCTGCGCTGGAACCCGTACCGCACGGGCACGCCCGGTCTGTACCTCTGTTCGGCCTCGACGCCGCCGGGGGGTGGTGTGCACGGGATGTGCGGCGTCGGCGCGGCACGCGCGGCACTGCGCGATCTACGGCGAACTCCCTAGGCGACGCCGCCATCCACGGTCGGGAGAGAGAGTCGTGGACCCTCTTTGCCCGGAATATCAACGCCGCATCGGACCCTCAGCGTCCCCGTCGTGGCGGTCGTGCTCGTGGGAGTCGGCACGCTGCTCTGTACGAATTTGATTGACCGTGCGGCCCGGACGTAGCGCCGCTCGCACG
>JAOBWI010000082.1 GCA_025463285.1 Acidimicrobiaceae bacterium
CCGTCGGTCGCCGACACGACCAGGATCGCGCCGTCCACCTGGCGGCGCCGGTGATCATGTTCTTCACGTAGTCGGCGTGGCCGGGCATGTCGACGTGGGCGTAGTGACGGTTCTTCGTCTCGTACTCCACGTGGGCAATAGAGATAGTGATGCCACGCTGGCGCTCTTCGGGCGCCTTGTCGATCTGGTCGAAGGGCGTGAAGGCGGAGCCGCCCACGCGCTCAGAGAGGACCTTGGTGATCGCCGCGGTAAGGGTGGTCTTGCCGTGGTCGATGTGACCCATGGTTCCAATGTTGACGTGCGGCTTAGTGCGCTCGAACTTCTGCTTTGCCATTGTCGGGGACTAACTTTCTTTCTCGTGAGCGTTTGTGTGAAACGCTCTGGTTGGTTTGGCCCTCCCCGACGACGGTTTGGACCTATTTCGCTGGTTTCCCAACTCCTTACGCGCCGGTGGCCTTGGCGACGATCTCCTTGGCGATCGCGTCAGGCACTTCTGCGTACGAATGAAACTGCATGGTGTACGTTGCTCGCCCTTGAGTGCGAGAACGCAGGTCAGTAGCGTAGCCGAACATGTCAGCCAGCGGCACAAGGGCCTTAATTACCTGATTATTGCCAACGGCTTCCATACCTTCGATGCGACCGCGTCGCGAGGAGAGGTCGCCAATGACGTCACCCATGTAGTCCTCGGGCGTGACCACTTCGACGCTCATAACCGGCTCCAACAGGACCGGGCTGGCCATACGAGTCGCCTTCTTTATAGCAATAGAACCGGCGATCTTAAAGGCCATCTCCGAGGAGTCGACGTCGTGGTAGCTACCAAAGGTGAGGCGCACGCGCAAGTCGACCATGGGGTAACCGGCCAGGACGCCCGAGGTCAGCGCCTCGGTAATGCCCTGGTTGACCGGCTGGATGTACTCCTTGGGAATCACGCCACCGCTGATCTCGTCGAGGAACTCATATCCCCCGCCGGGACCGGTCGGCTCGACCGTGATGACCACGTGACCGTACTGACCCTTACCACCGGTCTGGCGCACGTACTTCTCTTCGACTTTTTCGACCTTCTTGCGAATGGTCTCGCGGTAGGCCACCTGGGGCTTACCGACGTTGGCGTCAACGGAGAACTCGCGCAGCATGCGGTCCACCAACACTTCGAGGTGCAACTCCCCCATACCAGAGATGACGGTCTGGCCGGTCTCTTGGTCGGTGCGGACCCGAAAGGTGGGGTCCTCTTCGGAGAGGGCGTAGAGCGCCTTGCCCAACTTCTCCTGGTCGGCCTTGGTCTTTGGCTCCACGGCCACGTGGATCACGGGCTCGGGGAAGGTCAGGGTTTCGAGTTGGATCGGCTGGTTGGGGTCCGACAGGGTGTCCCCGGTCGTGACCTGCTTCAGGCCCACCGCGGCCACGATGTCACCGGTGCGGATGGTGTCTAGGTCTTCTCGGTTGTTGGCGTGCATGAGCAGGAGTCGCCCTAAGCGCTCGCGCTTCATGCCCTTGGTGGTGTTGATAACCGTGTCGCCTTTTTCGAGGGAGCCGGAGTAGACGCGCAGGTAGGTGAGCTTGCCCACGTAGGGGTCGGTCATGATCTTGAACGCCAGGGCCGAGAAGGGTTCGGCGTCATCGGGCTTACGCTCTAAGACCTCGTCTTTTCCGGGCTTAGTGCCTTGGGTGGGCGGCAGGTCCACGGGAGAGGGCAGGTAGTCAACGACGGCGTCGAGCATGGGCTGCACGCCCTTGTTCTTAAAGGCCGAGCCGTTAAGAATCGGCACGCAGTGGCCCTCTAAGGTGCCGCGGCGCAGGGCGCGGTGAATGTCGTCGGCCGAGACGTCCTCGTCACCGAGGATCTTTTCCATCAAGTTGTCGTCGAAGGTGGTGAGCACGTCGAGCAGCTTGGCGCGGTACTCCTCGGCCAGGTCTTTCAAGTCGGCCGGGATCTCCACGGTGTCAAAGGTCTCGCCCTTGTCGTCGTGGTAGAGGATCGCCTGCATCCTGGTGAGATCAACCAGGCCCGCGTAGTTGCCTTCGGCGCCCACGGGCAGCTGAATCACGGCCGGCACGCAGTTGAGGCGGTCTTCGATCATGTCCACGCAACGAAAGAAGTCCGCCCCGGTGCGGTCCATCTTGTTCACGAAGCAGATGCGCGGGACGTGGTACTTGTTGGCTTGGCGCCAGACCGTCTCGGTCTGGGGCTCGACCCCGGCGACGGCGTCAAAGACCGCGACCGCGCCGTCTAGGACGCGCAGCGAACGTTCGACCTCAACGGTGAAGTCCACGTGGCCGGGGGTGTCGATGATGTTGATGCGGTTACCGTTCCAGTAACAGGTGGTGGCGGCTGAGGTGATGGTGATACCGCGCTCTTGCTCTTGGACCATCCAGTCCATGGTGGCGGCCCCTTCGTGGACCTCACCGATTTTGTAGTTCTTACCGGTGTAGAAGAGGATGCGCTCGGTGGTCGTGGTTTTGCCCGCGTCGATGTGGGCCATGATGCCGATGTTGCGAACTTTGTCGAGGGGGTACTCGCGTGCCGTCATGTAGGTACAAACTCTCTTTACTTACCAGCGGTAGTGGGCAAAGGCTTTGTTGGACTCGGCCATTTTGGCCATGTCCTCGCGGCGTTTCACGGCCGCGCCCACGCCGTTGCTGGCGTCGATGATCTCGTTCGCGAGGCGATCGGCCATGGTCTTCTCACGGCGCTTTTTCGCGAAGTCGGTCAACCATCTTATCGCCAAGGTCGTGGAACGACGCGGGCGAACCTCAACGGGCACCTGGTAGGTGGTACCGCCGACGCGCCGCGAACGAACTTCTAGCTCGGGGCGAACGTTCTCCAGGGCGCGTTTCAAGGTGGCCACGGGGTCGGCGCCGGTCTTTTGTTCGACCTGCTCTAGGGCTGAGTAGACAATGCGCTCGGCGATGGTGCGCTTACCGCGCTCGAGAATCTTGTTGGTGACCTGGGTCACGAGCACCGACTTGTAGATCGGGTCGACCGGGATCTCACGACGGACGGCGGGTCCTTTACGGGGCATTATTTCTCCCTCTTGGCGCCGTAGCGGCTACGGGCCTGCTTGCGGTCGCGCACCCCGGAGGTGTCGAGCGCGCCGCGAATGATCTTGTAGCGAACACCGGGGAGGTCCTTCACGCGCCCGCCGCGCACCAAGACAATGGAGTGCTCTTGGAGGTTGTGGCCGACACCGGGAATATAGGCGGTGACTTCGACGCCGGAGGTGAGACGCACGCGCGCCACCTTACGCAGCGCGGAGTTGGGCTTCTTGGGCGTGACGGTGTGCACGCGGGTGCACACGCCGCGACGCTGCGGGGCCCCCTTCAGGGCCGGCGTCTTCGTCTTTGAAACCTTGTCCTGTCGGCCCTTTCGGACCAACTGTGCGATTGTGGGCACGCGGAACCTCTCTTGTTGGTAACTCTGAGGCGCTAGGGCAATCGCCGGAGCGCGGACTGTCAATCCTACGACAAACTTCCCTAGTACGGCAAGCCGGGTGTTACATCGGTTCTCTCTAATTGGGCGCCAACGATCGTTAGATACAACTCTGGCGTGTCAGTAATCCTCTCCGTGACAGCCAGCAAATTGGCGTTGATTTTGTTCATCCTGTGATTCTGAACGTGGACAGTCGAGGTAACAACGCAGCCAGGTACTTGGACCTCGCTCTCTACCATGACTGCCTTCTTGAGCTCAGTTCCGACGTGTCGATTTTGATAGGGCCGCTGGACCCCTAGCGAGAAAATTTCTCCGCCTTCACCAGGAGTGATATGGAAAAGAACGGCTCCTATGGCCTTGCCGTCGTATTCCGCGACAAATATGTCCGTCATGCCGTCAGCAAGCAACTCGGGCCCCTTGCGGATTAATCGCTGCGCGTCTTTCTCCCATTTGCGCCAAGCGCACTTGAATTTCTCAAGCGTCTCCCTGTCGGCACCTTCATAGTGCCTAATGGCAACGGCTAACCACCCATTGCCATCCATAATGATGGTTCTATCTAGCGGGTCTTAGCGAGGCACTCAAAGTCACTCGCTTCACTCTCACGGTCATCGCAGGAATCATGGCTCGGCACGCAGGCGAATCCTTGACGCTCTCGATTTTTCCATCTTTGTTTACTTTCTTCATGCCGACTCCTTCCTCGATGCCCTTGCGTTCTTTGCAATTTCTAGGCGCCGTTCCGCGCTCAATTTGTTTGCTCTAGCGACTCCACCAGGACGCCCTCTTGTGTTCTGCAGAGTGTATTACAGCAACCACAACGTAGTCACAACAGCATCTTAGAGGCACATAGAACTTTGGCTTCAAGTATCACCCTCTACCCGCGAAGTCAAGGGTCAAACTAGGCAACTACCGCAAGCCCAACGCCGCCCGGCGAGGGCGGCGTTGAACCTACGCGTTAGAGCGCCTGACCCCCGAGTTGATCTTCGGGGTTGACGGCGTCGTTCTCGGGCAGCGCGGACTCGTCGTAGGAGGCGCCGATGTTCTGGAACGCCGTCAGATCCGCGCTGAAGGAGTCATCACTGCTCAACTCGCCGAGCAAGCTCGCCAGGTCGAGGTCGTCGTCGCTGACCTGGGCCCAGGCGGGCAGCAGTTCGGCGTCGGGCATGTCGAGTCGCAGTTCGCGCTGGTTGTAGTACTCCAGACCGGAACCGGCGGGGATCAACTTACCGATAATGATGTTCTCTTTTAGACCGACCAAGTTGTCACGCTTGCCCTCAATGGCGGCCTCGGTCAGCACTCGGGTGGTCTCTTGGAAGGAGGCGGCCGAGAGCCACGAGTCGGTGGCCAGGGAGGCCTTGGTGATACCCATCAGCTGGGCTCGACCGTCGGCCGCTTCCTCACCGGAGGCTTCGAGCTCGTCGTTGGTGTCGTTGAAGAGCTTCACGTCGATGAGCGCCCCGGGCAGCCAGTGCGAGGTACCGGCGTCGACGATCTGCACGCGGCGGGTCATCTGACGCACGATCAGCTCAATGTGCTTGTCGTGAATGGACACACCCTGGTCGCGGTAGACGTTCTGCACCTCTTCGACCAGGTACTGCTGGGTCTCGCGCGTGCCGCGGAACTTCATCATCAACTTGGGGTCGAGCGGGCCGTCGTGCAAGGGCGTTCCAACTTCCACCTCTTGGCCGTCGTCGACGAGGAGGTGACGAGCGATCGAGATCGACTCTTCTTGCACCTGACCCTCGTCACCGACGATGGTGACCTTGCGCTCGCGCCCGATGAGCTCGACGCGTACGGCGCCGGAGAACTCGGCCACGGCCGCGGCCCCCTTGGGGGTGCGGGCCTCGAAGAGCTCCACCACGCGCGGAAGGCCGTGGGTGATGTCGCTCTCGGTCACACCACCGGAGTGGAAGGTGCGCATGGTCAGCTGGGTTCCCGGCTCACCAATGGACTGCGCCGCGATGACCCCAACCGCTTCGCCGAGTTCGACCAGCTGGTGGGTGGCGAGTGACAGCCCGTAACAGGCGGCACAGACCCCTTGGATAGCGTCACAGGTCAACGTGGTGCGAACCCGCACGCGGGTGACCGAGGAGTCGTCGCGCAAGCGCTCGACGTCGTCCATCAACAACATGGTGCCCGCTTCGATGGTCGAACCATCGCTCAGCGTGACGTCTTCGGCGACCACGCGACCCCACAGCTTGGTCTCTAGGTGCGCGCGCTGGGCCCGGGTGTCGGGCGCCACGTGTTCGATCCACATGCCGCGAGCGGTCTGGCAGTCGAACTCCTTGACGATGAGCTCCTGGGCCACGTCGACCAGTCGACGGGTCAGATATCCCGAGTCCGCGGTGCGAAGCGCGGTGTCCCCCAGTCCCTTACGAGTTCCGTGAGTCGAGATGAAGTACTCCAAGACCGAGAGGCCCTCGCGGAACGAGGACTTGATCGGACGAGGAATCATCTCACCGCGCGGGTTGGACACGAGGCCCTTCATGGCGGCGATCTGACGGATCTGCTGGGAGTTACCACGCGCACCGGAGTCGACCATCTGGCGGATCGGGTTATCGGGAATCGCGTTCATGGCGCGGTCGGTAGCGTCACCGACCTCCTTGTTGGCGTTGGTCCAGATCTCGATCTCTTGTTGACGGCGCTCGTCGTCGACGATGACCCCGCGTCGGTAGTTGGTCTCGACCTTGGCGGCCTGCTCCTCGTACTTATTCAGAATCGCGGCCTTCTCCGGCGTGGTGATGATGTCGTCAATCGAGATGGTGAGACCCGACTTGGTGGCGAAGCGAAAGCCCAGCGACTTAATGGCGTCCAAGGACTCCGCAACTTCCTGGCGCGAGTAGCTGGCCGAGATCTCCTCGACGATCGTGCCGATGGGCACCGCGTTCTTGCCAATGAGCTCATTCACGTAGCGAAAGCCAAAGGGCAGCGCCTCGTTGAAGAGCACGCGACCCGGCGTGGTAACGAGTGAACGTCCCGCGCCCTCGACCTCGATACCGGCCGCCTCTAAGCGCGTGTCGAGCGAGGACCCTTCGAGGGGTCGAATCTGAATCGGCGCGCGCAGTCCGATCAAGCCGTCGGCCACGGAGTTCTCGATCTCGTAGACGTGGCGGTAGACCTTGGGGTGCTCGACCTCTTTTTCGGCCGGCAACGTCAAGTAGTAGGCGCCAAAAACCATGTCCTGGGCCGGCTCGGTGATGGGACGACCGGTCGCGGGGGTGAAGATGTTGTTGGTCGAGAGCATCAAGATGCGAGCCTCGGCCTGGGACTCGGCCGACAACGGTACGTGCACGGCCATCTGGTCGCCGTCGAAGTCCGCGTTGAACGCCTTACAGACGAGGGGGTGAATCTGAATAGCCTTGCCGTCCACCAGGATCGGCTCGAAGGCCTGAATACCCAATCGGTGGAGCGTCGGGGCGCGGTTGAGCAGCACGGGGTGTTCGCGAATGACCTCTTCGAGAACGTCCCAGACGACCGTCTTACGACGCTCGACCATGCGCTTGGCGCTCTTGATGTTCTGAGCCATCTGGGTCTCGATCAATCGCTTCATGACGAAGGGCTTGAAGAGTTCTAAGGCCATCATCTTGGGCAGACCGCACTGGTGCAACTTGAGCTGGGGGCCCACCACAATGACCGAACGGCCCGAGTAGTCGACGCGCTTACCGAGCAGGTTCTGACGGAAACGTCCCTGCTTACCCTTCAACATGTCCGAGAGACTCTTCAGCGGACGGCCCGACTGACCGGCCACCGGACGGCCACGACGTCCGTTGTCAAAGAGCGCGTCCACGGCCTCTTGGAGCATGCGCTTTTCGTTGTTGACAATGATGTCCGGCGCACCGAGGTCGAGCAGACGCTTCAGCCGGTTGTTCCGGTTAATCACGCGACGGTAGAGGTCGTTTAAGTCCGAGGTGGCGAAGCGACCGCCGTCGAGCTGCACCATCGGGCGAAGGTCGGGCGGAATGACCGGCACGGCCTCCAGGATCATGGCGCGCGGGTCGTTCAGTCGGTGACCGTGCTCGTCGCGACGGTTAAAGGACTGCACGATGGCCAGGCGCTTTAAGAACTTGGCGTGACGTTGCGCGCTGAGCGGCTTGCGACCGTCCTTCGCGTCGATCATCTCACGCATGACCTTCTCTTCGTCGTCCAGGTTCATCCGATCGATCAGTTGAAGGATGGCGTCGGCACCCATGCCGCCTTCGAAGTAGTCACCGTAGCGAAAGTCCATCTCGCGGTACAGCACTTCGTCTTCGATGATCTGACGTGAGTGCAGACCCTCGAAGGTGTCAAAGGCCTGCTTGGCCAGTTCGCGCTCTTCGGCGAAACGTGAGCGCACGCCGTCGAGTTCCTTCTCGGTGCCCCGCTGCAGGGCCCGCAGCTCGGACTCCTTCGCGCCGTCGGCTTCGAGCTTGACGGCCCGGGCTTCGATCTCTTTGAGCTTGTTGTCGAGGGCCTTCACTTCGCGCTCGGCGATCTCTACGATCTCGTCGTTCAGCCCGACGCGCAGTTCGGCCAAGTCGTCGTGACGACGACTCTCGTCGACGTACGTGACCATGTGGGCCGCGAAGTAGATGACCTTCTCTAGTTGCTTGGCCTTCAGCTCTTCCTTCGGCGCCGTCCCCATCAAGAGGTAGGCCAACCAGGAACGAGTGCCCCGCAGGTACCAAATGTGCACCACCGGCGCGGAGAGCGCGATGTGACCCATGCGCTCGCGACGCACCTTGTCACTGGTGACCTCTACTCCGCATCGCTCACAAACGATGCCCTTAAAGCGAACGCGCTTGTACTTGCCACAGGCGCACTCCCAGGCCTTCTGCGGTCCAAAGATCTTCTCGCAGAACAGACCGTCCTTCTCGGGACGCAGCGTGCGGTAGTTGATGGTCTCGGGCTTCTTCAC
>JAOBWI010000102.1 GCA_025463285.1 Acidimicrobiaceae bacterium
TTCTCGAAAGAGCCGCGCCTGCTCACGAAGAGTCATTCCTTCGGCGTCGATCGTCTCGAACTTTCTCTCGCGCAGAAGTGGTTCGATCTCTTCGAAATTACTAAGCGTTCGTCCGCGGTTTGGCCCACGGGTGAGGAAGATGCGCCGCGTGGCGGCTCCGCTTGGACCACGTTCATCGAGATCAAGAAGCGCAAGGACGTCGGCGGGTTTCTCGAGAAAAGTAACTCCCTCGGAGGAGCGGGCCATTAGCTCCGCTTCCGGCGATGCGGAGCGATCCATTACAACGAACTGTTTCGATGAGCAGAAGACCACGTTCTCACTTTTGATGAATTGGCCCCGAGGCGAAACAAAACGCCAACGGGACAACCGCTCTGACCGAATCGCCTCCTGAAAGAAAGACTGATCGAACAACTCATCGGGCACGATTACGGGAACCGACGGATCGACGTTCGCGCCTTCTAACAATAGGATTTTGGGTAAGAAGTCGCGATAAAAATGAAAGTAGTTGAACGGCCACGCGGTGCCCAGTGCCACCACTTCTCCGAGGTCAGTGCGACAACGCCGGAGGATTCTTGCCTTGAAGTACTCAACGGGAGACGGAAGGTAAAAGAATCTTTTCAAGAAGGAGTCGCGGGCCGCGTAGGCGTTGCTCACCGAGGTCTCGATGAGCAGACCACGCTCAGTTATTACGAACAGAGTGCGCGGCTCGATGATCGTTGTTTGTTCCAGTTGGCATAAAAAGGGATCGAGCGGAGAAGCTGACTTTACGTGAGACATCTCGAGGGGCGAGGTCCAGAGAACGAAACTCAAATCAAACGATTTGCTTGGGCGCTGCACCACACCGAGAAGATTCCACACTCTCAGACGCAATCGCGCACGTAAGTAATCGACGAAGGGCTCCAACTCTGTGCGGACTTTTTGGACTCCCATGAGCGGACCATAACCGATGGCTCGTCTGGTCGCATACGTCGGTGAGTGCTGTCGAGTGTCATTTTCCCTCGGCAATCTCGGCTGGACGATGGCTCGCCGAGAGGAAATGCCTGACGAATCGTCCAACCGAGATGGATCTGAGTCGATCTTGTCGAGCGGGGCCTTGAATAATAGTCACGTGACTTTGGTTGTAAACTGTTTGAGCCTTCTTGTTATTGGAGATTGAAAATAGGGGTCGTGGTCGCTTTCGAGGTTTGGGGCGCCACCCTCCTCGGGACCATCACTTAGTTATAGGAACAATGTTCAATATCAGGCGCCGGCGACGGAATGGGTTGCCTACGTGGCTGAGACTCTTGGTGAGAGTCTCTCTTGTCGCTGTGATTTTTGCCGCCCTGAGGGCCACAGAGATTCCGTTGTCGCTTCCGTCGGGCGCTCTCGCGGCACCCGCACCTTCTATCGCGTCACCACGAGCGTCCTCAACCACTACAACCTCCACCGCGTTGACCTCGACAACACCGACGACGTTGTCCTCAACGTCCAACGCGTTAATCACCCCGGGACCGTCGCGCCGCGAGTGCGTGGACCCCGATTTCAACGACACAGGCTTGTCGGCAGTCACATCCGCCGCCGCCAAATTTGGTGCAGTAACTCACACTACGGTCACGTGTCTGTCGGCGTATTTGAATGGTGAGCCGACCTGGGCTCAGTGGGAGCATCCGTGGATCACCTCTGCGCAATATGGTTACACAGAATGGGTGGCGGAAGAACCACAGCGTCGTCAACTCATCCTTCAGGTCGATTTAATTCCTACGGCCCTTGACAATCTCAACGACCCGCTGGATTGGGAGGAGTCCTGCGCAGCTGGGCACTTCAATGCGTACGCCACACAGCTAGGCGTGAGTCTCGTCGCCGCAGGATTGCAGAACACGGTAATCCGTCTCGGCGCTGAGATGAACGGGGTCTGGGAAGCCGACTATATGGGGCCCACGAGCACCGAGCAGATTTTGTGGGCGAAGTGTTTCGCGAATGAAGTGACGGGGCTGCGTCAGGCGACGGGCGAGCACTTTCTCATTGACTGGAACCCCAATGCGTGCGACCTCCCCTATTCGAACCTGTACCCAGGTAACTCATACGTCGATATCGTGGGTCTCGACATCTACAACGTGTCGTGCCAAACACCGCGTGCTCGCGTGAGTTTCCTTCAACTGGCGAACGAGGCCGGAGGGCTGGCAAGTTTTGAGTCTTTCGCCGCAGCCAAGGGGAAACCTATGAGCCTTCCCGAGTGGGGGCTGAAAAAGTACCCCGCTGGCGATGATCCCGCGTACATCAACGGTATCGGAGCGATGTTCGCCCGACGAGACTTCGCATTCGAGGCTTATTTTAACGTCGACGTAAAGATCAGGCCGTACTTAGCGCTTGGAACGCAGACTCCCAAGTCCCTCGTGGCCTTTAAGAAATGGTTCGGTGGCAAGAATCAGTGAGCGGCGTGCGCGTGCGACGCAGGTCACGCGGGACTCACGGTCCGTCGACTGCCGTATGGTTGGAGTTTGATTGCGCAACGTCGTTCGCGTACGTTTGAACCACGTGCTGATCAAGTATGGCGATGGCGCGCTCTCGGCCCACGACACTGAGAAAAGCGTGGTCTAAGCCGGGAACAATTTCGATTCGAAAGTGTTCGGATGACGCCAGTCGACGACGAAGAACCGAACCTAGTACGGGGACGTTTCGAAGGGGTGAAAGGTCTTCCGAACTCAGCAGTAACAGCGTTTCCGTTTCGTTCTTAACCAACTTCGACCTTATTCTGGGTGGGCAGGGGGAAGTGAGTCTTAGCGCGCCAAACACAAGACTTCCGCCGAGTTTCGACGACAGCACCCTGTTCGATATGGGCCTGAAAATCTTGTCAATCCACGGGTAGCGCTGCAGGCCCTTCTCGATACGCTGCGCGAAAGATCGAGTCGACTCTTGATCCGACTTGTCCAGGCGATCGACGTTGAGAAAGACGCCCGTCCCCAACTGAGGATTTATCGCAGCCACACCGCGATTCTTGAGTTCCAACGCGACTTCGAGCGCCAACTGAGCCCCGTTGCAGAACCCGATCAAGACTGATTTACTCGGAGCATTTGAATTGACCGCGCGGATGGCATCGCCGACATCTTGAGCGCGCGTCTTGTCGAGTATCGGCCGATCCGGTTGTCCTGGCAACCAGGGGCTCTCGCCAAGTTCGCGTAAGTCGAAGCGAATGCAGCGTAGGCCCAGGCCTGCCCACCGTCGCGATAGCTCCACCCACAACCGCGCTGGCCCGACGTGATCCTCGCCTACGCCGTTGACCATCACCAGCAACGGACCGCGTGCCTCACTCACTGGTTCCGCAATAACGCCAAACATTCTGGCGGCACCCAACTCCACCAGACTCTCTCTCACGGGGATCGTGACTGGATCCTTCGAGACAATGGCATCGAGAGTAGCTATCGGCTGCGAATAGCCCGTCGATAGCGACGGAGGCGCTGTCAGGAACGAACGAATCTGGGCAATGGTCGAGGTGGGTGGGACCGTGTTGGGCAGTTGCGCTTCCAACATAGGACCTTGTTCTGAGTTCGTTGCCCATTCCACTTGCTCAGAGTTCCAGTGATCTCGAAATTTTCTTGAGACCGCTCGATCGTCGCGAACAATAATTAGCGTTCGTTCCGCCACGGATGACAACGTGGGCTCGCTTCGTGCGAATTGATTTAGTCGTTCGGAGGCCTCCGCGCTCAAGGAGTACTCCAACATCTTGGTTGGCACTCCCAGCGCGTTCGTGTTGACGTCTTGACGCAGCGCTCCCAGCGCGTTGAGCTCTCGTAAGTAACTCCGCCCAGATTCGCAGGGATCCCACATCACAAACGACGAAAGTCCCAGTTCAAACCTTGACGCCGCCGCGCCCACGATGGTGGCGCCCATCCGGATTCCCACGGCAGAAACCGAAGATATTCCTAGCGAGCGTAGGAAAGTTACGCCTTGATCCACGCCTTCGAGCCAGGCGCGGTCAAACTCGTCGTCCATGGACCCGCTCGAATCGCCGGTCCCGTAGTGGTCGTAACGAAGAGATACGTACCCGTCGATGGCAAGATAGATCGCGAGACTTCTCAGAGCACGTCGAGTTTGGCGAGACTCTCGACCAATGGGAGGCGATAGGAGTACGCCAGCACGAGCCTCTTCACCGATAGGAGTGGTCAAGCGCCCGAAGAGAGGTTTATCCGCGTTGCCGAACCAAAGACTGGTCTCGCGAAATAGTTCGTCTTGGATCATCGTGCTCAAAACGAGTCCCAAAGAGTGGAGTTCTCGTGCCCAAAGCCCGCGTTCTCAACAACTCGACGTGGCGAGACATTCTTCGATGATCCGTCGATCTCCGGGACACGCACATCAGCGTGACGTGATGTGGTCATCGTGGAGCAACTGCGTCGCGTGATGCGGCTCCCTCGCGAATAAGGGGAATCAGTCGCTCGCCAAAGTCGATCGCGTCGGCCAGTGGATCGAAGCCCTTCAGTAACAGGGTGGTGATTCCGAGATCGTAGTAGCGCAGCATGGCTTCAGCAACCTGCTCGGGAGTTCCCACGAGGGCGGTGGAGTTTCCTGCCGCGCCCGTGAGATTTGCGACTTTCATCCAAAGTCGTTCGTCATAGATATCCTGATCCGCCGACATTTCAATGAGCCTTTTGCGACCCACTGAGGTGGTGCCAGTCGTGTCACGGTGAACAGAGAAAGTCGCGTTGCGTCGGCCGCCGAGTCCTTCGTAGGAGTCTTCGCGGCCCGTCATACGCTCTTTCGCCAATTCGATTCGTGATGCGGTCTCCTCGGCGATCCACTCCGCCTTCTCCCATGCTTCATCCTCGGTGTCCGCGATGATGGGTCGAAGGGAGATGCTGTAGCGTAGCGTGCGGCCGAAGTTCGTCGCGACCTTGTTGATGGACTCCATTCGAGCTACAACCTGGGCTCGGGGTTCACCCCAGAAGGCGTACACGTCTGCCTCAGCCGCCCCGACTTCAATGGCGGGCGCTGACGCTCCGCCAAAATAAAACGGTATTCCACCGGGAGTGACAGGTTTTACTGAACTGAACGCACCCTCGTAACGGTAAAACTCTCCCTCAAAATCAAACGGGGAGCTTTCGTCCCACAGACGTCGCGCAATGGCCATCATCTCGCGGGTCCGACGGTACCGAGTGTCGTGGGGCACGAAGTCACCTTCGCGTCGCTGATCCGCCTCGTCTCCACCGGTGATGAAATGAATCGCGATCCGGCCACCCCCGGTGAGTTGATCGAGGGTGGCTGCCATTCGAGCGAGGACGACCGGTTGGATAAAGCCGGGTCGCTGTGCGACGAGGACCTTTAGCCTCTTCGTAGAGTTGAGCACTGCGCTCGCCACGGCCCATCCTTCGGGCGCCACGGCGCCGTAACCAATGAGAACGCGATCAAAGCCCGCCTCGTCGTGTGCCCGAGAGATGGCGATTAAGTAGTCGCGATCGATCACCGGGCCGTCCATCCAGTCCACGACAGGACCGTCAACCAGGGGGCCCTTAATTTCCGAGGCGTCCCTCGTGCCCACCATCCCAATAATCTCGACTGGCATTGCCTTGTGCCTCAATCCTTGTCGCTAAAAACGAGCTCTTCGTGCCCCCGCGACCAGCGTCTGTCCCAAATCGAATGCCTAGTTCAACGCTAACATCCGGTTGATGCCTCGAGACACGATCGACGAGTCGATCAGCGAAAAGCGACCTCTCCTGGCCGTAGGATACGGACCGCGTTGCGTGCCCGTAATGCAGTTAATAGAGGCCGCGGCCGACGTCTGCGAGCTGCTATGGATGATCGACGGATCGATTCCAGAGATGCACCAGATGACCGAGCTTCTGCACCGTTTCGGGCCTGTTGTGGATATCGCCGGACTCTCGCTGGGGCAGATCCTTAGGGAACTTTCACCTCCGTATCATCCTGACGGAATCGCGACGTACCTTGACGCGAATATGTCGACCTTTGCTCAAGTGGCGGAGGAGCTCAACCTCCCGTTTCATTCGGTGGCTACGGCGACCGCTCTCACCGATAAGGCCGAGCAGCGACGCGTGTTACAGGAAGCTGGACTCCCCACTCCCACCTGCGTCGTCATCGCTTCCCACCAGAGCCCGGAGGAACTCTTCGCTGCCGGCTCGACGGTAGGTTGGCCGGCGGTGTTGAAGCCGCGGTCAGCACAAGGTAGTCGCTACACCTTTTTCGTACAGGACTTGGATCGTCTCGTCGAGTTGCTGTTGAGTCTCGGAGAGGAACGGCCCGACATGGTTCTTGAGGGATATCTCGGCGATGATTCCTCGCGAGAGGGCGGCCCCTACGCCGACTACGTCTCTGTTGAGAGTGTGGTCGCCCGCGGGGAAATTAGTCATCTGGCAATCACGGGTCGATTTCCGCTCGCGGACAACTTTCGAGAAACGGGTTTCTTCATTCCGGCCGCGCTCAACGAGTCCGATCAAGTTGCCGTGCTCGATCTCGCGACGTCGGCGGTTCGGGCACTCGGTGTCATCACGGGGTGCCTTCACACGGAGATCAAGTTCACGCAGGAGGGACCTCGGATCATAGAAGTGAATGGTCGTATGGGCGGGGGCGTACCCGACATGCTCAATCGAGCGGCCGGTGTCGCACTCGTGGAGATGACCCTACGGGTGGCTCTGGGAGAATTAGTCCGGGTTGATGGTCCCGTCTCTACCGAGCGGATCGGCTTTCGGTTTTTCCTGCAACCCCCCTCGCTATCGGCGACGGTGGCGTCGATCAATGGCGTGGACGCCCTCAGCGATCATCCAGGAGTGGAGTCGATCACCGTTCACCAGGGTCCCGGCGCCGTTCTCGATTGGAAAGACGGATCTCGGAATCACATCATGGCGGTGGTCGGAACTGCCAACGATTACGACGAACTACAGAATGTGAGTGAAGTGCTTCACCGTGAGGTAACGGTCACGTACGCCGACGTGAGCCACGCCAGGTGACGGTGCGCCTGGCCACGGCCGCGGCGCGCCACGATTCTTCGGTTGAGGATCGTAGAGAATCGGCTCATCTCACGTGCGCCTTGGTGAACAACATGCCCGACGGAGCATTCGACGCTACCGAACGGCAATACGTGGGACTGCTGGAGACGGGCTCGGAAGACATCGCACTTGAGGTGCGCCGCTACGCGATGAGCGGAGTGCCCCGGGGCGCACATACGTCGGCGCGTATTGCGGAGGAGTATTTACCACTCGCCGGCGTCTACCTCGATCCGCCCGACGTATTGATTGTTACCGGCTCGAATCCGGTCGAAGTGCATATCCAAGACGAACCGTATTGGGACGATCTTGCGGAGTTACTGACGTGGTCGCGAAAGCACGTGAGGTCGACGCTGCTGTCGTGTTTGTCGGCGCACGCGGCACTAACTGTCTTTGACGATATTTCTCGTGTTCGACTTCCGACAAAATGTACCGGCGTATTTGCTGAGCGCGTGGCGACCACTCAGCCTCTGGCTGTGGGACTGGAGCCGGAAATATTGCTGCCGCATTCGCGGTGGAACTCGGTCCCCAGCGAGTCTCTCGAGGACGCCGGGTACGAACTCGTCATACGTTCTGACGCGACGGGCTGGAGCGTCGCGTCGCGGCGCGAGGAAGGACGCGAATTGGTGCTCGTTCAAGGTCATCCCGAGTACGACCCCTCAAGTTTGCTGCGCGAGTATCGGCGTGACGCAGGACGGTACGTCCGCCACGAGCGAGACGACCTGCCATTTCTTCCCTATCGCTGCGTTTCCCCTGAGGATTGGGGACCTCTCGAAGACCTGCACCGCGAGATCATTAACGGCGATCGTGGCGTGCTCCACTTCGAGCGGTATCCCTTTGACGACGTCGGTGCTCGAGCGCCGTGGCCCTGGCGCTCCATGGCACGGCGTTTCTACACAAACTGGTTGAGTAGCGTCGAACCGGGAGGGGAGTGATCATGCACGACGAGACCATCGCGATTCACGCGGGCTACCAAGCCGACGGTACCCGCGCCGTCGCGGTGCCGATCTACATGTCGGTGGCCAACGATTTCATTGACGCTGAACACGCCAACTCCGTTATGGATCTGTCGACTCCGGGCTTTCACTACAACCGAATCAACAACCCCACGAACGACGTTCTCGAAAAACGTATTGCCGCCCTAGAGGACGGAAAGGCGGCGCTGGTGGTGGCGTCGGGCATGGCGGCGGTTAGTTACGCGATTCTCACGGTGGCGACGGCGGGCACCAACTTTGTTGCGGCGCCTCAACTTTATGGTGCCACCTACACCTATTTTGCTCACGTACTTTCCACTTTGGGCATCGAGGCGCGCTTCGCGGCCGACGACCAAGCCGAGTCCATCGGAACATTGATCGACGACAACACTCGATGTGTCTTCGTCGAGTCCATCGGAAATCCTGCCGGAAATGTGGTTGATCTGGAGGCCGTGGCCGAGGTCGCCCATCGAGCGGGCGTGCCGCTCATTGTCGACAATACGGTGGCCACTCCACTGATGCTGAAGCCTCTACATCACGGTGCTGACGTCGTTGTTCACTCACTCACCAAGTTCATCGGCGGGCACGGTACGACACTCGGTGGCGCGATCATCGATGGAGGGACGTTTCCCTGGAGCGAACACGCGAGTCGATTCCCGACGTTTAATGAGCCAGAGGTGGCCTTCCACAACGTCGTCTTTGCCCGAGACTTTCCCGAGCGTCCCTTTGTGGTGCGCGCCAGGTCAATTCAGCTACGCAATACCGGTGCGACGCTATCACCGTTCAACTCTTTTCAACTTCTTCAGGGGCTCGAAACGCTGGCACTTCGACTGGAACGTCACGAGTCCAACGCGCGCGCTGTCGCCGAGTATTTACGTGGCGACCCGCGCGTCGAGTGGGTGAGTTTTGCAGGTTTTCCTGATAATCCCTACCATCACTTGGTAGAAAAGTACCTCAAAGGGCGAGTACCTTCCATCATCACCTTCGGCGTCACCGGTGGTTACGACACGGGGCTGGCGTTTTTCGACTCGGTCCAGTTATTCAAACGAGTCTTGAACCTTGGAGACGCCAAGTCGCTTGTCATTCACCCCGCCTCGACGACGCACCGTCAACTTAGCGAGGGGGAGCTGATTGCCGCGGGAATTCGGCCTGAGACCATACGGCTGTCGGTCGGTCTCGAGCACATTGATGACCTGATCGACGACATCGATCAAGCTCTGAGTGAAGCGACATCATAGCCCCGGTGCCAGCGTTGTCGTTTGGTCTGTCCGGGATCAGCCAATGATGGCCTCGACGGTCTCTTGCGCGTCGTAGACGGCCCGTAATCGACTACGTGGCGAGGGTAGGTAGTGAGTGAAGTAACGAACACCTTCCGTCAGAACTCCGAGCAGCGAAAGATTCGTCTGGATCCGACCCTCAGCGTCGTACGGATGGAAATCTTCGCTGATGGCGACACTCCCGACCGCGGTGTCGCCGTAACTGAACTGTGTCAACCGGCCCTTCATGTAAAGGCGGTTAAGAAGTGGTGAGCTCGACCTTGCCAACGAAGGGAGATCGAGGTGACCGCGCACCACGTGATTGACGACCGCGCTCGTGGGATTGCTCAGTCGCGTCGAGCGAATATGCACTTTGTCGTCGTCGCTTGTCGACACGTCCGGATGAGGGCCGAAGGGAATCTTCACCACGCCAGCGTTCATCAGTGCCAAAAGTTGTTGTGAGCGAACGGGAGGGGGGCCGGCTTCTAGGCGATTAATTTTTCCTCGAATGTTGGACTGGAAGTCAATGAACGACCGCATGGACAGTCCCCCGTATTCGAGGACCGCGCGCATCTGGTCTCGGAGAATCCGAGTGACTTCCTGTGCCGCTTTAACGGGGCTCCCTCCCGGCATGAGGGCCTCATCGAGATCGGATTCGACCATCTGATAAACGTGAGACTGATACTCATCGCTCGAGTCGAATCGCGCGTCGTCGCCGGCGAACACGACGCGGGCGGGATCGAAGGAGCCGTACGTCGGTTCCAGGCGATCGATCGAGTGATCGAATGTACCGGCGTGCCAGCTCCGCTCGAGCTGATCTCGAACAAACATCGCCGCCGAGACGCCGCTTCTCCTGAGTGCAGAGTGCATGTAGAAGCGAACCTGCATTTCGGCGTAGAGAAGTGGGAGAAGGTCATTTCGAAAGTCCACGCGTCGTCGCAGCGGCGAACCTGACGGATTCGTCATGTGCTTAATGGCATCGGGCGTGCACACGGTGGGCTGATAGTCGCCAGTGGGGTCAACGCCGTGAGCGGACTTTGCGCAGTAGGGGACGCCTGATCGAGAGTAGAAATATACGTCGGGCTCGCGACCACTCGGTATGTAGAGTTTTCGGTCGCCTTCGTCCTTGTACTCACCACCGCGACCGACCGTTAACGCCGTCACCAAGTCGTAGCCCACGAGACCCATCCCCGCGATTGCGATCGGTTCTCCCGGTGCGACGACTTCGTCGAAGTACTCAACAGGATACGGTCGCAAGTAGTGAACCTCACGGGGATTGCCCTTGCGCTCTTCGTTCAGCGTGTGACCGGACGTGAGTACTACGTGATCGACGGTCAACTTGGAGCTGTCGCTGAGCCACACGGTTTCCCGTCCGCCGATTTCGGGCGTAATATCGGTTGCTGAGACGTAGTGGCGAACAATCTCGAGATTCGACGGGGCCTCAGCGACGAGTGCATCGTAGAACCACGCGAGGTACTCGCCCATGAGTCGCCGCGGCAGATAGTCGGTCGCCTGAATGGTTTCGCCGGCGGAGCCGATTTTGTACTCGTGGCCCACGCGGCGATACCCCCGGCTTAGCGCCCATTCGTAGAGGCCGACGGCGTATCGAGGGTCCTCGTCGTGGTCGGGAGCTGCGTAGAGCGAGAGTTGGCCGCACGGATTGTTCAAGATCAAATAGTCGGGCTGCGCTGCGGAGTACACCCCGCCTCCGAGTTGACCCGGTTCGACGACGTGCACTCGAACGGTCCCGTCAATGTGTCGCGCCCGATTTACAGTCCGTTCTAAGACGCAGAGGCCCCAGGAGCCCAGCCCGATGATTGCGAATTCGCTCATGGGCTCGCGGTCGTTCCAGCGTCGGTAAGTCGCATATCGGGGGTTGTCTTCGGTGCTCTCGCCAATCCACACTGCAACGTCATGGTTCGGGCGATCCCTTCAATACTCACGCAGTAAAAACTAGGTTACGTAGTCGTTATACCGCCGGATCACAATGAAGGGAGCGCCGCGGCCGAGGGTACGATGACTGCACCCGGTTTTTCGTTGCACCGTGCGTCGCGGCCAGCCGGTGTTTTCGCAGAGGAGATCGTTAATGGTGGGAGGCGGACCGATTCAACTGGGTACGCTGCGGGTGCGACGTCTCGGTTTCGGGACGATGCAACTTACCGGCCGAGGGGTGTGGGGCCCGCCAGGCGACCGTGACGAGGCGATCACGGTGTTGCGTCGCAGCGTCGACCTGGGTGTCAACCTACTGGACACCGCTGACTCCTACGGACCCAACGTGGCTGAAGCGCTGATCCGCGAGGCTCTGTCCCCGTACCCGGAAGGATTGGTCATCGCCACCAAAGCCGGCTTTACGAGGTCGGGACCGGGCCGGTGGGAGGAGTGCGGGCGCCCCGACTACCTACGTGCGCAGTGCGAAGGGAGTCTCCATCGACTCGGCGTCGATCAGATTGATCTCTTTCAGCTTCACCGAATAGATCCGCACGTGGATGCGGACGAGCAGTTCGGGGTACTAAGGGAACTTCGAGACGAGGGCAAGGTGCGCGAGGTCGGGCTCTCCCAGGTGAGTGTGGCGCAGATCGAAGCGGCGAATCGAATCGTGCCGCTGGTCAGTGTTCAGAATCTATACAACATTGCCCAGCGAGATAGCGACGACGTCGTCGACTTCTGCGAGCAAAACGCTATTGGGTTCATTCCGTGGAATCCGCTGGGGAGTGGAAAACTATCGACCGCCGGCGGACCGATCGAAGAAATGGCGTCCTCTCTGCACGCGACGGTGCCCCAGATCTCTTTGGCGTGGCTGCTTCGTCGTTCACCCATCATGGTGCCGATTCCTGGAACATCGTCCGTGGAGCATCTCGAAGAAAACTGCGCCGCGTCAGGGATCTCGCTTTCCGACGCGGCCTATGATGAGTTAACGGCGTCGCGCAAAGCGATACGACGCTGGGCGATGAGTGGCTGAGTGAAAGTTCTGGCTCGATGAGTGCGGACCTGGTCATTCGAAATGGCCTCGTCGTTGACGGGACGGGTGGGCCGTCTCGTCGCAGCGATGTGGCGATCGAGGGCGATCGGATAGTCGCCGTCGGCCATGACGTGGGACGAGGACGCCGCGAGATTGATGCTGAGGGATTGATTCTTACGCCCGGATTCATCGATCCTCATACGCACTACGACGGACAGGCGACCTGGGATCCGTGGTTAGCACCGTCATCGCATCACGGTGTCACGACCGTGGCAATGGGCAACTGCGGGGTAGGCTTCGCTCCGGTCGCGCCGGGATTCCACGACGAACTGATCGAGATGATGGAGGGTGTTGAAGATATACCCGGTACCGCGCTGCACGAGGGCCTTCGATGGGACTGGGAGTCGTTTCCGGAGTACTTCGACGCGCTTGATCGACAGAAACGATCGATCGACGTCGCCACTCACGTGCCGCACGCAGCGCTCCGCGCCTTTGTCATGGGAGAGCGGGGCGGCGATCCGCTGGAAGGCCCAACTCACGACGAACTCAACGAGATGGCTCGCCTGCTGGGCGAAGGAATTGACGCAGGAGCGCTGGGCATCTCTACGTCACGATCTGAACGGCACCGCACTAGTCGAGGGGAAAGCCTGGGAACTTTGCGCGCCCGAGAACCGGAGTTACAAGCGTTGGCGTCGGCGCTCAAGGCGAAGGGGAAAGGCGTTTTTCAGCTGGTCTCGGACAGTTATCGTACGGCTGACGATGGTTTCGCGGCGTCGGAGTTCTCGCTCATCTCCGAGATCGCCCGCACGAGCCAAAGGCCGACAAGTTTCACCGTTCAACAGGATTTTGAAGCTCCCGAACGATGGCGCGACCTCATGTCGCTGGCAACCTCGCTCCGAGGTGAGGGACTGGACGTGAAGGCCCAGGTCGCGCCTCGACCGATCGGCGTCCTTCTGGGCCTTCAGGCGTCGGTCAACGTCTTCACCCCGGTTCGCGCCTACGCGCGCGTGGCCTCACTGCCACTGGCCGAGCGCGTCGTTGCTCTACAGGACCACGAACTTCGTCGCAAGATTCTTCAAAGCCACGCGGCGCTGACCTCCGGAGACGACGCCTTCGCGGGCTACGCCTTCTACGGTCGTTTCGATGAGATGTTTTTGCTCGATGATCCCGTGAACTACGACCTTGACGTCAATAAGTCTCTTGGTGCAACGGCTCGAAGAATGGGGGTCGACCCTCGCGAGTACGCCTACGACATGCAGTTGCAGCGTGAGGGGCGTCAACTGATTTACACCCCCCTCTTTAATTTTGTTCACGGGAACCTTGAGGCTGTGCGCGACATGATCACCTCGCCCGTGGCGATGTTTGGGCTCTCCGACGGCGGAGCTCACTGTGGTTCGATATGTGACGCGAGCATGACGACGAGTTCCATGACCATGTGGGCGCGTGATCGAACGGATGAAACGAAAATTTCTCTCGAGTCAATCGTTCATCAGCTGACGCGACGTCCCGCCGAACATTTCGGGTGGCTCGATCGGGGCCTCGTCGCTCCGGGATTACTCGCCGACCTCAACGTCATCGATATTGACGGACTGGCGTGTGAGACACCGCGAATCGAGACAGATTTGCCCGCGGGAGGTCGTCGCCTTTTGCAGTCGGCGCGGGGCTACCTCTATACGATCAAGCGGGGTGTCGTCACCTTCGAAGCCGGCGGTGCGACAGGAGAGCTACCGGGAACGCTGGTTCGCGGTGCTCAGAGTCAGTCGGAGTGAACGAGGTTGCTAACGAGATTCAGCGTGCTGCACGAAATCATGGGTCAAGCAGAGGACGACCCCCATCAGTCCGCCGCTGCTGATTTAACACGAGAACTGAGCTACGCCGAGTTAATCGACGAGGTCTCACGGCTCGGAGCGGGACTTCGAGAGCGAGGGGTCAACGAGGGAGATCGTATCGCGCTCCTTTTCCCTAACTCGGTCGACTTCATTGTGGCGGCGCTGGCCAGTCTGTGGGTGGGAGCCGTCTTCGTTCCTCTCGCCGTCACCGATCCTCCTTCTCGTCTGAGGAGGATCGTGGACGACTGTGCGCCGATCCTAATCCTCACCAGCGAGCCGAGGCCTCTGACCTTCAGCGACGTTCCGACGCTGCGGATCGATGAACTTCTCAAGAGTCAGATGCCCACGGCTGAGCTAGACGTCGGTTCTCGTGCGGCGTACATCATCTATACCTCGGGGACGACGGGCACTCCCAAAGGTGTACAAATCGGAACCAACGCCTTCGCGGCGGCCGTGGACTCGACCATTCTGGCGCTGGGGCTGACTCGAGCCACCAGAACCCTTTGCGTATCCCCTTTTCACTTCGACGGTTCGTACGACAACCTCTTTACGACTCTCGTCTCGGGCGGAAAGATTGTAATTAGGCCGCGAGAGTCTCTGTTGTTCCCTCGAACGTTCTTCAACACCGTTGCGAACGAAAGGATCAATTACTCAGGGTTCACGCCGAGTTACTTGCGACTCCTACTGTCGAGTCCGCAGGTCTTACAACTTGGCGAATCCACGCTTGAAATTGTTGCTCTCGGTGGTGAGGCGCCTACCGTCGCCGACATTCGAGCGCTGTGGACTTATCTTCCCACCCTTCGCGTTTTCAATCGATACGGTCCGACCGAGACCACGATTGCCGTGACCAACTTTGAACTTACGCCGGAATTGATCGCGAAAGGCTCCGTTCCGATTGGTCAACCTCATCCTGGCGTCACCTTTGTGCTGAGGGGAGATGACGACGAAGTAATCGATGCGGTGAACCAGCCGGGAGAGCTGCATATCGGCGGTATCCAGCTCATGGATGGCTACTGGTCCGAGCCCGAAGTAACGAGTCGTGTTATGCGTGACGACGTCGTGCCCGGCGAGACGCTTTATCGAACCGGAGATCTCGTCTACCGCAACGACGACGGTAACTACGTCTACGTCGATCGGGTTGATCGAGTGATCAAGCGGAGTGGGGTGCGCATCTCACTTGTCGAACTCAGTGAGTCGCTGAGTCAAGTAGATGGCGTCACCGCCGCGACGTGCTTGACTTTCGATCGCGACGGAGAACTAGGTATCGCCGGATTCGTGTCCTGCGAAGCTGTACTCACTACCATCGAAGTTCGACGAGCCGCCAGCACATTAATTCCAGAGAGCATGTTGCCGGACATGTTCGTTTTTGTCGGAGAAATGCCCTTGGGTAGGTCGAATATGTTGGATGAAGCGCGACTGCTGTCTGAAGCGGGTCTGCGACCCTTTCGCTCCGCCTCGCCAGCTCCGCCCGCTCCCGAATGACGAAGCGGGCGTGAGCTCGAAGTCCACCAAAAGTGAATCGATGTTTCGAAATTAATTGGGGGCGACGGAGTTGAGTAGAAGTGACTAGTCGGTAGAAGTGGCGCCGAGCGATATCAAGATATCTCGGATCGACGCTATGGACTCGAACGTACTCTTGACGAGTAACTCATCCGGGAATTCGATGTCGAACGAATCCTCAAGAGCGAGCATCACGTTCACCGTCGCGTGAGAAGTGAGGCCGCTTGCGTAGAGATCCTCATCCTCCTTTAGAGATTCAATTGGTACGGCCAGTCGGCCCTGAACTTCGAGCACCTCTCGTACCATTGATTCGACGTCGCTCACGAAACTGTGTGGCGAGGCGCGCTGACCAGAACACTCAAGTATGGCCTTAGGGCAGCAATCGCGCCCGAGTATCGGATCGTGCGGAGACGCTCGTGTCTGTTCACGCCAACTCTCTCAATTCGCTAAGGGGTTTGGAATACACGTTAGCGGTGCATCGCTAATCAGTTGATGACGACTCGGCGAGGCTTGGGACCCGTCAGTGTTTTCGCCGACCATAAACGCAATCGCCCCTTCATTTACGTGGTCTAGTCTTCGGATGGACCATACGGTTCAGTCTTCTTAAGGAGGGAACGGGCGCTGCGTCGGTACGCTAAATAATCCGTCTGAACTGACGGCAGGTCGTAGAGCCAGTCGATGGGCTCAC
>JAOBWI010000012.1 GCA_025463285.1 Acidimicrobiaceae bacterium
CCATCGGCGGACTGGAGATGCCGTTGGAAGTAACGGCCACCGACACTTTCGCCTCCCCCACCGAGTCCTCGGAACGCCGTATATCTATCGTTACTCGACGCGCCATCTCTTTAAGCCAAGTGGCTAAGGGCGAAGATCCGCTGTGCGACATCTTTGAGCGAGGGCGGAGCGTCAGCGACTTCTTACTCCAGTCCGCTGACGCGTGGCTCGGCTAGCTCGAACGGTCGGCGTTCTAGCCACACTGACGGTGACCGGCGCGTTGCTCAGCGCCTGCGGATCGACGGGAGCGGTCACCGACGCGCGGCGAAGCTGCGTTGACGTAAAAGCGGCGCTCGCCGTTCACCAGCGCAGCGTTCAACCCGGACTCAGTTCGGGGCAGGTCGCCATTCTTAACGCCAAAGCGGTCAGCGATCTGCTGAAGGCCACGCCCTTCGCGGCGGCGGCTACTTCCATCGACGGAAGCTGGAACCCGCTGATGACGACCATCAACGAAGCCGAGCGCGTACCACTGGGCAATCTCGTGGCCTCGCTGACGCGACTCTGCAAGGTGGCCGACTCCTCGACGCCCTATTTAGGCTCCTAGGGCCCCTCGGGCAAACGCTCGTAGAGCCAGGTGAGCGAGTTTTCTTGGAGCATCGCTTCTTCCCAACCCTCCAACAGGTCCTCCAGGCCGGCTAGAGAGGGAACCTTGCCGATGACGACCACCGTGAGGTCGTTCACCGGCTCGTCGGACAGTAAGAAGTCCCCGAACATATCTTCGGTCACCACGGCGTCGGGCTCCACCATGAGGTAGAGCTCGCCGGTGGCCTCCACCCACGACAGTTCGTACTCGTTGTCGGCCGAGTCGGTCCACTCGCTGCCGAACTCAAACTCCGCACTTTCGCGCCGCGCTTCGTTTTGGTCGTAGAAGGCTTCAATATCCATGCGCTCAGCCTACGTCGCCACTATGTGCGCTGCTCTGTGCGCAGCGACGTTAAGTCTGTGGGAGTGAGAAATGGCGTGGCACGATGCGCGAGACCGGTAGTCGTTCGGTGCGTGCTCGGTCCTTCACTAGGTACCATGACAACCAAAACCGACTACCTAGAATCCCTTCGACTTGAGTGGCGGCGCTTTGGTCGCACCGGCGCGGCGCGACACTCGGCCCGTCGACTCGCCGAGAATCATCCCGATCTCTCGCTCGATTCCCAGGGCGATCTCTGCGACGTCGTCGCACTACTGGAGTCGCGCGGGGGCCGTAGCGTCCTCGAGCGCGCGGCGATCGTTCGAGCGCTGCTCCAAGAAGCCAGCGATCCCTACGTTCATCGCACCCTCCTCCAGACTCTCTTACCCGGAGTGGTGAGCGTCTGTCGACAGCTGCGTTTCGGCGAAGGAATCATTGATGATCCCAGTGAGACCTTGGCCATGGCCATCTCGCTTTTGAGTGAGCTCCTCGTGGATTGGGCCGGCCAGTCGCGCCAGTACGCCGCGCCGGACCTCCTCAGCGCGCTACGCGGACGGCTTCGACGATCGCTCCTGAAGGAGAAGGAAGCGCGACTGAGTATCTCCCACTACGACCAGGTAGAGCGCGCGGCCCACGAGTCTTCGCCCCTGCTCACTCGTCTCGAGAGTCTGCGCGGAGGAGAACACGATCGCCTGGCACGCTTGACCTACGCGCGCGTCTTTGAGGGCCGTTCACTTCGCGAACTCGCCGCCAACGATCACAGTGCTCCGGTGTCGTTGCAGTCTGAACTTCAACTCTTCGCTCTTCGTTACTTGCTCTAAATGTTGCCAAAGGTTGTGAATGAAAAAATATTTTCCGCAGACCTCACCGGTACCCTTCAAGGACCGTTATGAGACCGATTCGTCCACTCAAGAGCACTCATTGGGTGATGTGGTCAAGTCCACTTCTCCTCCTCGTCTTGGTTTTCACGTTGACGTCCACGCCGTCAAAGGCGACGAGCCACCCCTCGAGCCACGCGATGACGTCGACCACCACGACCACGACCACGACCACGTCCCTCGTGCCCTCGACGACCACGACGACGACCTCACCGAAGAAAGCGGCGGCGCTCGCGAAGACGAGGCGGGCGCTGCGAGTGCCGTCGACACCCACGCGCAACGTGGCCCTCACGCTCGGATCGAGTCTCTCGAGCACGACGACGACGCCCAGAGGCGTCGGCTCCTCGAGCGGGACCGGTTCGAACGTCACGTCTATCGCGACCGCGCGCGGCGAGAGCAGCGCCAGCGGCGCACTGAGCGGGCAGCTCAGCGCTCATTTCGAGGTCGCGGTCGTTCCTCTGGAGGGCCCCGGAACCTGGACGGTCTCGAGCGGCGCGCCGATCGAAGTGACCCTGAGTTGTCAGGGAACGTCGATCAACGTACAGACCCAGTTCGAGATCGGAGCCCACGAGGAGTGCCAGGTGACGATCACTCCCGCGTCCACGATCACCTCTCTCGCGTGGCAGCTCACCCCCGTCCCCTAAGACGCCCGCTCGTTACTCGGGCTCAGGGCGCGGCCATGGTGCTGTACTTCGTTCTCCTGCCCTACGTCGTGTATTCGAAGTGGCGTCAGTTGGGTCACCACGCCGACGCCGACGTGGTTCGCACGATTCTCGTCCTGTTGGCCGTCTTTTGGTTCGCCTCGTTCGCTCAGCTCATCGTTAATATTCGCCGTCTTCGGCGCGGCCGCCGAGTGGGCGCCGGGGCGAGCGCGTGGCTCGCCGGCGTGGTGGTGGCCTTGATGGCCCTCCTCATACCCGCCGCGCACGCCACCCACCCCTCCGTCGCGGCGAGCATCTCTCGCCGGGCTCCTCAGTCGCTCACGCCCCCCGCGCACCGAAGTCTTCCCCGCACCCTCGGCGAGGCCTCCGGCGTTCCTCTCGCCCTGATGGCCAAGCGACGTCAGGATCTCCTGCGAGAAGCGAACGATGATCCCTCCGACGTCGACTTCGACGTCGAGGAGTCAATCGATCTGCTGCGCCGTCGCGATCCCGATCTCATCGCGCGACTAGCCGGTCTCGCGGGGGATCGAACTGACGGCGTGCTCGACGTTACCGATCACCTGTTGGGCGCCCCCAGTGAGTCGCCCACTACGCCACTGGTGGCCTGTTCGCTCGGACCCAGCGCCACGGGAGCCCTCGTCGGCTTCGCCCGTGAAGGTGGCCGACTGCCGGTGCGCCCCTCGTGGAACAGCGCGGACCTTGAGGAAAATATTGTCACGCTGCACGACGGCCGGGTTCTCTTCGCGCGCAGCGAGCCCGAACTCCTGCGGGCCCTCGCCACGAGATCACTTCGACGGGGCCTCGTCGTCTACCTCGGCCCCGCCGACGAGATCGACGACGATCTCGCGGCCTGCACCATCACGGTTCGCCCTCACGTTGAGCGCGGCGGGCCTTCGACTCGCGAGACCCTGGTCGCGGCGAAGCCCACACCGCAGTCGGGCGACCTTCGAGTTGAGTTGTTACGGGCCGACCCTCAGGTGGTGGGACTCGTCGAGCCCTTTGCCCCGACCTTGCGACGTCGTTGCGTGGAGATGGTGGCCTACCTGGCGCTACGGTCCCAGGACGCGGTTGTGTCCCACGATCTTCACCTGACATCTCCGAACGTGAGACAGTCTCGCGAACTGGTGCCCCAACGTCAGACTTAATTCGTGTCCCACCCGTCGCCTGAGCTTCGGGTCTCAACGTCTTTGCACGTGCGGCATCTGCGCTGCTCGGCGCTTCGGCACCGGAATTCAATTGTGTCTCGCGTGAAACTTCAATGTCCGATATCCAAACGCCGTCTATACGCAGTTGTGGGATGAATTTGGTCATATGGCAAGCGGGACATACCGTTCCTCCGCGACCTCCCTTGGTCTTGCCCTTGCCTCCACAGACTGAGCAAGACTGCCAACCCAGTACCTCAACCCTGAGATCAAGCGCGTCGATAACCGTACGTCGTTCTTGCTGCGATAACTGAGGAAGCCGTTCGCCTGCTCGGGCCGCAAGGCGATGAATCTGCGACAACCTTCCATGAGTTTCTGAAGCGAGATGTTTCAATTCGCGATACTGGCCTAAACGGTGACGCCATGCTGCAAGCTCAGAGTCAATTTCTGCGATTGCGAGCTTGATTAACTGCGGATCGATTCCTGCTTCGAGAGCCTTCCTAGCGCGCTTGGTTCTCGCCGTCTCAAGTTCCGCAATTTTTCGGTCGATTTCTTTAGGATCGGTGGCTTTATCGGTGAGCGCAGATTGACGCCCGAGGAACTCACTAGCTAGTTCGAGAAGCCTTTTTGGATCGCCAAGCAGAGCACAGATTTCTCGCCACACCAATTCTTCGATCCAATCGCTGTGAATTTTCTTGCAACCACATTTGGGCACATGCGAGCGAGAGTCGGGCTCAGGACACATATACCATCGAGAGCCGCGATCCGTCCGCGCCATCCCACGCATTCGTTTCCCGCATGCTGATCGCAATACGCCCCTAGACAGAACATAAAACTGTTTATCTTGTTGCTTAACGTAATTACCGATTCCAACCATGCGCCTTCGTAATTCGTCTTGCTCCTCCTGAGAAATGATTGCTGGAATTTCTACACTGAATTCACCTTTAGCCTCGCCGCGCGTTTCATCTTTGGGGCGTCCATACGACCAGGTCCCCGCCATCTGTCCATTCTTCAAGGCACGCCTCAACCGATTATCGTTCCAATCGCTAGCAATTCGGGGTTTGTAGCCCAGGGAATTTAGGAGTTCTGCTGTCTTCCACACCGTCCTTCCACCCAAGATCTCGGAGACGGCAAGCCGCACCATTTCGGCCTCGTCCTCATTCACTGCGAGTTTGGTGTGCCCAGAGGGATCCTTCACAAGTTGAAATCCATATGGCGGCGGACCACCTGGCCAAAAGCCTTGACGAGCCACGGAAATGAGCCCCGATATCGTTCGATCCCGAATCTGTTCTCGTTCAAATTCTGCGAAGGTTCCCAAGATATTTCGATGTAGCCGACCTGAGGTTGTATTGGACTCGAATTTGTCGAATACGGAATAGAAGACCACGCCAAGTTCGTCAAGTTCAGCGAGAGCAGTCGTCAAATGATTGAGGGATCTTCCAAATCTGTCAAGTTTCGCTACGACGACAGCTTCAACTTCGCGGCGGCGGCATGAAGCAAGCAGCCGATCGAGCTGGGGTCGACTTCCTTTGGCACCACTAACACCTTCATCCACATATTCAGCCACGAGTTCCCAGCCGCGCGCGGTGATTTCCGCCAAGCACTTGTCGCGTTGAGTACCAAGACTGGTTCCGTCCACTTGCTCGGCTGTCGATACTCGCCCGTAGTACGCCGCTCGTAATGGAAGCGGTGGCATCTTCGTCATCTCAGCCCCGCGCCTTGTTGATTGAGTTCTGACGGCATATCCGCTGGCCAATCACGATTTTGATCGGACAATTTTAGCATCTGGAACATTTCAAACCCGTCGATCAGCCGCGCCGTCATCGCTGACCAGAAGGTCGAAGCGCGGAGAGAGGGGATCTCTCCGCTGCCTTCGGAAGGTATCTCGAAGGGCACGGGAGTCATTCCGAATACAGTTCCCGGCCTCGGTAACTCCCTCGCTCCCGAAGCCAAGGAAGAGCCAACGAGACAGTTCATCGGGACAAAAACGTGGGACACGTCGACTAG
>JAOBWI010000084.1 GCA_025463285.1 Acidimicrobiaceae bacterium
TGCGCGAGCGATAACCGGCACTTCGGAAATTAGCGGGGTGTGATCGTGGCGAGTAGTGACCAGTTGGGTTTGCCGGCGTAGAGGAGAGCTCTGATTCGGTAGTTGCGGAAACTCCGAAAGCCAAAGGCAACGCGCTTCACCCGCTTAATTAAGTTGTTGGCCGCTTCGGTGGGACCGTTGGTGACGTGGGCCTGGTGCCAGGCGGCGATCTGGTGTTTCCAACGCAGGAGCGTTCGTCCCAAACTTTGTGCCTCCTCGGGCACCTCGGGATCTTGAAGATCGTTGCCGAGTCGCTGCACGAACTGAAGCGCGAGCGCAGCGTCGTCATGGTCGTAGAGACCACGGACCAGCTCCTTAGCTCGCCAGGTGGCGAATACTTCGCCCTTCGGGTCACCGGCGTTCAGTAGTCCCATCAGCTTCTCTCGACCGTGATCGTTGAGCCGCTCGTCGGCCTTGGTGAGTAGACGCCTCGCCCGATAGAGAGGGTCGTCCTTGCGACCACGGTGACCGACGAGTTCGTTCTGCACCCGACGTCGACACTCGTCGAGTTTCAAGTTGGCGAGTTTCACCACGTGAAAGGGATCCGCCACTTGAGTCGCCTGAGGCACGGTCTTAGTGAAGACACTGCGGTAGGGGCCGGAGAGATCGAGGGTGGCGTAGCGCACCTGGGCGAGCCACGGCTCGCCTCGAGCGAGTAGCCACTGCGTGGGTCCCGCCCCACTACGACCGGGCACCACGTCGAGAAGTTGGCCCCGCTCGACGTCCACGATCGAGGTCGAAAAGTGCTGACGGCGATACTCGCCCTCGCGCACGAAGAGCACCTCGTCGAGCCCCAGCGCTTCGACGACCCCGAAGCGGCCCTCGTGTGCGACGAGGGCTTCGCCGTAGGCGAGAAGGGCATCGTTCACGGTATGCCAGTCACAGCCCAACTCCTTGGCGACCTCGCTCACGCTGCGCCCGCAGCGTCCGACCTGTTCGGTGATCCAGCGACCCGCGCGATCACTCAGGCGCAGTCGCCGCGGCGCGATCAGCGGGTCGTGTTCAGTCCATGAGCCGTGAGGGCACGTGGGCTCGGGACAGCAGAAGCGTCGCTTGTGCCAGACAAGCCGGGTGAGTCGTCCAAACGAAGGCAGATCGATGAGTTCGACGTGACGCCGGTCTTTCACGCGCGCGACGACGCCGCAGACCGGACAGCCGTCATTAGCGGCGACTCGCTCGACGTGCACTCGAAGTGGTTCGCCCTCACGACTCTCGACACCGAGAATGGTGACGGCGGGCAGGCCCACCAGGAGTTCGCACATGCGAATAGGGTTAGATTCCACGAGAGCTCTCCGGTTCGTTGGCGTTAGACACCTCCAGACTGGCAGGGCTCTCGTTTCACGTAGCGACGGGACCTAACCTTGGCCGGTGGCCGTCTCGGACCTCGACCTCTTCAAGGTCACCAAACACTGCGCCGGTCGAGTTCCCGCGCGTTTCCACGACCAGATGCGTATCGAGTCGTCAGTGCGGGGAAACTCGGTCACGATTTTCGAGTGTCGTGCTCCCTGGCATCCCACGCTCATCGACTGGTCACGCCATCCGGTGGCCCAACTCCGCTACGACACCGGGGCCCTCAACTGGACCCTCTATTGGGCCGACCGCAACGGGCGATGGCATCTCCTCGACTTCGTCGAACCAGGGACAGTTGATCAGATGCTCGCAGCAATAGACGACGACAGCGTCGGGATCTTCTGGGGTTGAGCTAACAGACCCCCCTCAAATCCGAAGCGCCCCTTAACTTTACCTGGCGATCTATGACTACTCTGAGCGGTGTCATTGGGCTACGGGGAAGGTGACGGAATGGACATCATCAACTTGGGTGCGTCGGACGGCTTACCTCCGGTGGACTGGGCGGACGTTGCGGAGAAGATGGCCAGCGGATCGCCACCGACTCCCGGTGACCACAACGCCCGTGCGACTTGGCTCTCGACGGTGAACGAGGACGGAAGTCCGCATGTGACGGCCGTCGGAGCGCTCTGGCTGTACGAGAGCTTTTGGTTCCAGACAGGCTCGGGTACGCGCAAAAGTCGCAACATCGCTCGCGACCCGCGCTGCTCGATCGCGGTGTCGATCCGCGACGCCGACGTGGTCGTCGAGGGAGAGGCGGTTCGAGAAACCAACCCCGCCACACTCACACGCCTTGCCAGGGCCTGGACGGCCCAGGGGTGGCCAGCCGAACTGGACGGGACCGGTACCGGAATCTCCGCCCCCTTCAACGCGCCGTCGCAAGGGCCACCACCCTGGAACGTCTATCACGTTGAGACGCGATCGGTGACCGTGGCACTGGGCACCGAGCCAGGCGGGCTGACTCGCTTTCGCTTCTAGCCACTTAGGTTCAGCTCGTACGCGACGCGTGTATCGCACGCTCGGTACCGTGGCCCCGAACCCCCGATCCCGACTGTTCCAAGCGCACGTCGCGATGGATCAGCAGTCCTCACGCCCCCTGGCGAAATCACGAGAATGGACGGTTGCGTTAGACGCGAACGCGAGGGACGACGCCACCATCATTGCGAGACCAACGAGACCCAGCGGGATTGACTGAGTGAAGAACGCCACCAGAAGCGCAAGCCCGACAATGAAGCCAATGACACTGAGGAGTTTCCTCCGCCGCTGGCGGGTGTAGAGACTGAGGTTGCCAACGCTCTTGGCAAAGCGGGGGTCGTGTTGGCGGAGCGACTCCTCCAAATCGATGAGAATCTTCTGTTCATGCTCGGACAGTGGCATGGCTTCTCCCCCTTTCCGGCATCGTAGCGTCACTCCCGTCGAACTCGTCAGGTCGCGCCGGCGCACCACTTCGGAGCCCGTCCGCACCGATCATGCTGCCCTAGAACCTGCCCACGAGCGACGCGTCAGCTAAACGTAGCTGACGCCAAGACGGCGCCGCTGGACGAGAAGAGTTGCGCCCCTCGCAGCCGTTGTACGTCGACCTGGATCGATTTGGTCAACTCTCCCACTCCCGCGTTGAGTTCGATATTGCCCGTAGCCACAATCGAGCCATTGTTGAGCTGGAGCTTGCACGTAATCTTGCCCGTGGACTGTGAGTCACCGACGTTCATATAGATCCACGAGGGATGACCGTTATAGGCGACAACCTGTCCCAGAACTTCACCGCTGGGCGTTTCGAATGTACCCGTACGTAAAGCGTCTCCGTGTGGCACGGCTATGGCTGCCGTGGTTGCTGGCGATGAGGTGAAACTCTCCGTGCCAACGAAGGTTCCCCCGACCAACACCACGCTGGCGGCGACGGCGAACATTGCGCTGCGGGCGCGATGCGCCCTGAGCGGATGGACATCCGCCACCGGCGCAGAGTCCGCCCGTTCGACTAACGACTGATAGAGGTCCGATACGAACTTTTCGTTGGGGTGTGCGTCACCGGGACGGGCGGCGCGCAATTCAATAGCCGTTCGCAGAATCTCAGCGTCCTCGGGATCGGCTGGGAAGTGAGCCGGGCGCCGGCCAGCCACCAATGCATCGATGTAGGAGTACAGCCGACCATGGGTCATTCTTCCAACTCCAATCCAGTATTGGCCGCCATTCGCAGAGCGCGATGTTGAAGAACCTTGGCGTTGCTGACACTGACATTCATGACTTGCGCGGCCTCCTTGATGGTGCACGCCTCGAGGAACCTCAGTTCTAGTATGCGCCGGTAGCGTTCGGGAAGGGCCGCCAGGATTTTGCGAGCCCGCTGCGGAGCATCGCTGGGCTCGTCGGTCTTGGATGGTTCGCTCAACAAGTTGATGTCGGTCTCGGGATCAATGGAGGTGACGGGCTGACCCAGGGTCCGACGCCAGTGCGAGGCGAGAACTGTTTGAGCCGTCGTCAGTAAATAGGATCTCACTTCCCCCTTAGAAGAGGCCAATCGCAACGGGCCCAAAGCGGTGCTGAATACTTCCGACGTGAGGTCTTCGGCGTCGGGTCGGTTTCCGACTCGGGCGTACATCAGTCGGTAGAGGCGCTCGATGTTGTCGCGATACACCGCTTCCCAGTCTGCGTAGGTGTCAGCGTCAACCACTCGTAGACGTGGGGGTTCTCCCGACACGAGCCGCGGGTAGACGACTCTTCGGTTTGAGGGCAGGGAAGTAAATGACATCACATCTTAGATAGCGAGGGGGGTTACACCCCTCGGCGACCAAACCGGGCGACGAGAGAGTCCGCGCAAAGAAAGGCGCCGGCTTCTCGGTGGACAGGGAGATCGTAACGAGAAGCCGGCGCCGGAGCACCCGGGCTGGAGAGGGCTTGGGTTTGTGCTCACCTAGAGATAGCAAACGGGGTTACATCCAGCACGGTCCTCGCTCTCGCCGGTGGCAGAGTTTGAAACTCGTGTCCCCGTAACCCGGCCCCGTATTCCCTTAGGCATCGTCCACCAATGAAGGGAATTTTCAATGATGAGCAGATCAGATGTTGTCGATACGTGGCCAGCGCTTTCAGCACACCACAGAAAGGTTCGACTACGCGGTGACAGGGCGGAGATCGGCTTGCTCGTACTGAGGCTCGTTGCCGTCGGTCTCTTGATCTCGATCGGGTGGTTGCACGTGGACCTGTGGCGAAGTGGCTATCGTTACCTCCCTACCATCGGTCCTTTGTTTCTGGTCGCCGCGACGGTTGCGATGGCCGCAGCACTGGGAATGCTGGTGAGGCCCAGCCGTTTGATCGGCCTCTTAGGAATCGGCCTGGTCAGCGGGATCCTTGTCGGATTGATCATCAGCGTCAGCGTGGGCTTGTTCGGGTTTTACGAAACCTTGTCCGCTCCGTTCGCCGTGGAGTCCGTCGTGCTGGAGTTCGCTGCTGCGCTCACCCTGGCGAGTTGGGTGGCCCTGGACGCAATGAAGGACTCTCGCCAGAGCGAACGGGCCGCCGGGACGCGCGTCATTATCCGAGCGTCGACGAAGCAACGAACCATTCCTTCAACTCCTTCGCCCCCACTCCACAGGCCCGCGCGCAACAGACATCGATGCGCAGCTCATCGTTAGAGATCGAGGTCTCCCCCCGAGAGAAGGACGTCAGGGAGGTCGCGGTTTCATTCACTCTAGGTGATCAACGACTGCGACCAGCTCCGGCGAAGAGACGAATCGTTGACCCAGTCAGTGAACGTTGAAGCGAGCGTGTAACTCTCGTTCCTATATAGCAGTGTCATTTCATCAAGTAACAGGAGATTCATCGTGAAGAACCATCAAACAGTAATCCTGACCGGCGCGGTCGCCCTGACGTCACTCTTGGCCGTGGGCGCCAGTGCCACGGCCGGCGCCGCGTCCACCACACGCCCCGGAACGTCAACGACGGTGCGAGGAATTGCAGGTCCCCACACCGTCAAGACGTCGACCGTTCACACGGCGATCTCGACGGTGAGCGGCAAGACCGAGACGATCCTGGTCAACGCCAAGGGCCTTCCCCTCTACTACTACCTGGCCGATACCCCGAAGAAGTCCCTCGTGAATGGAGAGCTGGCACGGCTGTGGCCTCCCCTACTCTCGGCGAATCCCAGCGCTAACGGAGTTCGAGGCAAGCTCACCGCGTTGAAAGTGGCGGCGGGTCGCCAAGTGACCTATAACGGCCACTTCCTCTATACCTTCGTTGAGGACTCTCCGGGAAACGTCACCGGCCAGGGCGTCTCGGACTTCTCGGTGGTCACGCCGCAGCTAAAAGCGATCACCAGCGCAGTCAAGGGCGCTCCGACCGCTCCGTCGACGTACGGCGGGGGCGTGTGGTAATGATCCGAACTCCACAGAGTTGGATGCTCTCGTAATGAAAGCGCGAAGCGCAGTCGCCGTGCCCGTCGCTCGAACAAGCGGACACCGTATACGAGCGGACACGAACTCGACGCCGACAATGGGCGAAGGGGTGCTCGGTGTCGTCGCCACAGCGCGTGCCGCGAGTCGAGTCGCGCCCCGCGTGAGATTTTCGTACGCCGACGGTATCAAGCAGACGACTGTGAACTGGCTCACCGGGTTGGTTGAGTCCGATCGCATCCCTCCGCCGAGCGACGCGGGAGAACTTTGATGGCGACATCTCGATCGCGCCCCGCGCGAACATCGCGTCGGTCCTTCACGAAGTCAAGGAGTCGCCCTAGCGCCAGCCGGGACGATGGGCCAACCCCACGTCCCTCCCGGGTCTCGACGGGCGCCCGCTTTCGCCGACGTCATCCCAAGCTATTGGCCCTAGTTCCCGTGGCACTGGTAGTTCTCGTGCTCGCCACCCTAGTGATCATCAAGGCCACGGGGTCATCAATGGCGACACCCACGGCGTCAAAAGTCGTGACGGGAAAGAGGGGCTCGGTCGCCTCGATCTCAGGGACTACGGCGCTGCCCGCCGGCGTGCTGTCCGACGCGGCGTCGGTGAGCCCCGCGACGCTCGCGGCCATCGGACGCTCGAGCGCGTCGGTCGCTCCCGCGCCCACGGAGGTCAAAAAGACGCTGATCGCGAGCGACGGCAAACCCGAGATTCTTTTCGTCTCTGCGGAGTACTGCCCGTTCTGCGCGGCGCAGAGGTGGCCGTTGGTCGTGGCACTCTCTCGCTTCGGCTCTTTCAGCCGACTGAGCGCCACCCACTCCTCGACGACCGACGTCTTTCCCAATACGAAGTCCTTCTCCTTCTACGGCGCGACCTACTCGAGTTCGACCCTCAACTTCACCTCGGTTGAGTTACAGACCAACTACGTCTCAGGCAACGCGTACGCCACGCTGCAAACTCCGACCACCGCGGAGGACGACATCCTCTCTAAGTACGACGCGGCGCCGTACACATCCCAGCCGGGGAGTATTCCCTTTCTCGATATCGCCAACAAGTACGTGAGCGTCGGCTCGGGCTACTCGCCGCAACTACTCCAGGGACTGAGCCTGCAACAGATCGCCGCGCAACTGAACAACAAGGACAGTCCCGTAGCGACGGCCATCGACGGTGAGGCCAATCGAATTACGGCCGCCATTACCGCCGCCACCGGCGTTGAGCCGGACCAAGGTGCTGCGGGGGTCTCCCCGGCGTCGAATTCTTAGCATGAGAAAAGCGCTGCCCCGCTGGGTTGTCACGACGTCGCTTGGTTTGTCGCTCCTGGCGGTCGGCCTGACGGCCTATCTGACGGTCACTCACTACACGGACCCCACCACGCTGGCGTGTCCGGACGTCGGAATCATCAATTGCACGGCCGTCACCACGAGCTCGTGGTCGGTGATCCTCGGAGTGCCGGTGGCCCTGCTTGGGCTGCTGTGGGCAGTCGGGATGGCAGCCCTGAACTTTCCATGGGCGTGGCGTTCTACAGCGCGTTGGCTGGACATCATGCGTCTCGCTATGTCCGGAGCTGGTGTCATCATGGCGACATACCTCGTTTACATCGAACTATTCCGTGTTGACGCGATCTGTTTATGGTGCACCGGAGTGCATCTCACCGCCATTGCCCTCTTCACGATAATTCTGGTAGCCCGAACGACCGTCCCTTCCGGCTGGGGCGCAGTCGCGGATCGCCGAATTCACTAGTGCGTTCTTGCTCTAGTTCCTCCGAGACGTGAGGCTGAAGATCCCACACACCACAACACTTCCGACAAATGTTCAGTTCTGCAGATCTAAAACCACGTCGGCCAACCAGTTGAGTTCGTCGGGCCGCCACAAGGCGGGCGCTACAGACCGGAGGACGAACTTCGAGAGACCTTGTTCAATCAACTGGCCGATCAGAGCTCGCAGTGCTCGACGCCCGATGGGGACACTGACCTGCGACACTGTTGAGGTTCGTTGCGGAGGCGTCCGCTCCAGATCCGAGGCTCGGCGGGCGTAGGGAATGCTCAATCCGAAGTGCTCGGGGTCGATCGTCCTCCCCGCCAGGGACGCTTCCGCCTGGATCTGAGCCCTGATAACCCCTGCCGCCTGAGGGGTGACGTTCGAACCCAGCCAGCCATCGGCCAGTCGTGCGGCTCGGCGAGTCGCCTCGGGCCCGCTGCCCCCTAACCAGACTTCCAAAGGGCTCTGGCGCGGCACGACTGCAAGTCGCAGCTCGGTCGTCGCGCCCTCAGGAACCTTCACTGCCCCACCTGCCCACCAGGTCTTTAGGTCGGGGATCAGCGTGTCGAGAAGCCTGCCTCGGTGCTTCCCGGAGATCCCCAACGCGGTTCGCTCATCGGCTCGATCGAGACCGGGAACCAAGGTCAGCAGCAGACGGCCACCCGTGATCTGATCGAGCTCTGCCACCTGTCGAGCGAACACGAACGGCTGATAGCCGAAAGGAACCAAGTTCACGCCGAGTCGTAACCGGTGTGACGCCGCTGCCGCAAAGGAGACCGCCAGGAAGGGATTGGTTCCCGGCAATATCGTCAGATCGGAGAACCAGATACTGTCGAAGCCGCGTTCCTCCGCTCCTCTCACCACCGTCGCCAAACGCTCGGGATCGGGAGAACCCATCCCCGCTGATAGCGCGAAACGCACCTTCACGATCGAAAGGCTACGGGCTATCTCACAGCGGCCGGTGAGCGTGCAATGAAACCATCAAGCGGTGTCCTCTATCTCGCAGAAACTCACCACGACATAGTGTGTGGTGACGGAAACGAATCACATGCTCTCGACACAGGCACGCGTTCCCAGGGCGACAACGCCCTGGAAAAAGAAGGCGTTCATGGCGGGGTTGCTCTGTCTAGAGATTCCCGTCGGCGTGTTCTTCTTTCCTTTGGCGGCAGTTCTCGTCCTGACGGGAATCCTCGCTCCCCTCGGGATACTGTCCTTCAAGGTTGCGACGATGCCGTTCTCCCGGGCGATGAGATGCAGGACCGCGGGCCAGGAGTTCGCACTCCACCAACCGGTTCCGGACTCGCCTCAGCACGTCGGGACGTAAACGAGTTCGCTGCTAGGACTCAGAGCGTCATCGGATGAAGAACAATCATTATGTTCCTCGGACCGCTTAGTCGCCCGTATCGAGACTCAGGTAGATGCTCGACAACTCGTGTCGCATGCAGGGCTGCCATTCACACGTTGCACCTCGCGTGCTAGACGTTGTACAGAGCCAATGAGAACGGGGCGAGCAGTGCAGCGAATAACTCGCTCTGTTGCGAGGTTTCTCAGATTGACAGTTGGCGGAGTCCTCATTGCGACGATGCCGATGAGCCTCGGCTCCGCGTCAGCTGCCCGCGCGCCCAGTGTCAGTTCCGTTTCTTCGTATGTGGCGCTGGGAGACTCCTACGCTTCGGGCGAGGGCCTACAAGCCAACCCGTCGACGTACATTTCTCCGTCGAACCACGACGGATGTCATCGAAGTGCGAGGGCATATCCCGTCTTGGTAGCGGCGAACCTTCATCTCGATATTGGTCAATTCGAAACCTACGGCTCCGGAGGCTTCGCAGCGTGCTCTGGCGCCACGTCGAAGGATCTCCTCGCCGGGGAAAACCGTGAGCCATCTCAACTGAGCGCACTGTCCTCGCAAACGCGGTGGGTTACGCTCACCGAAGGAGGCGACGATCTTCATTTTTCCAGCGTTCTCATCGCGTGCCTCGACGTTCGTGCGAGCGTGAGAGTCGGGGGAGCGATCAAGAGCTACACCCAGTCGGGCATCGTGCGTGAAAACACGACCTGTGGCAACTACCTCGCCCGCGCGAACTCTCTCCTTCAAGCAACCCAGGGAGCCTCCAAAGAGGAGATCGAACTTGAACACGTCTACGCGCAGATTTTCCTTCGCGCGCCAAAAGCCGAGGTGGCGGTGTTGAATTATCCTCAACTTTTCACCCCGAGCCCTCCTACTTTCTGCCCCGTCGCGGGAATTGCCAGCCTGTCCTCAGTTTTCAAGGTGCATTCCGCTCAATTGGGCATTGGGTATTCACAGAGTCAAGTCTCAGAATTCAACCAACTGGAAAACAAGCTCAACTCAGCGATCTCGGGTGCTGTTAGCGACGTGAGCGCCCAGGGACACAACATTCGACTCGTCGACGTGAACAGCCTGACCACAACGTCGGCAATTCCCTGTGACGTCGCGACCAACGGCCAGTCCGACATCAACACACTGCGATTTTCGGTGGGTTTCTCTCTGAGGTCACTCGTCGATAACTGTCGGTTCGATCTCGCTCGCCTTCTTTCCTTGCGGTCTTTCGTTTCGTGTCCCTCGAACGAGGCGGCCGTATTCCTGCAGCACATTGTCGCGACCCAAAGTTTTCACCCAAAACAAGTTGCGCACGACACCATGGCGAACGCCGCTGAAGCTCTCTTTGACCAGACTCCAACAACAACGACCACGACTCTGCCACTCACGCCGTCAAACTAGGGGTCCAGTCCGCGACACGACCTAAAGCGTCGATCACCGAGGACTGCGATATCAAGGCCACGAAGTCGGCGTCGGTCAGCGACAAGATCGATCGCTACCATCGCCCGGTGAGCGAGATCAATTTAATGACACCCGCCATTAATAACTTTCTCGATCCGCACGTCAGCGTACGTCTCTACGGCCTGCGCCTTAGTCTCGACCACCCTCGGAGACGAGTCCTTCACCCTCGGACTGCTCCAACAAGCGGATCTCCTCGTCGCTGAGCCGTCGCGCGGGCACCGGGTCCTGCGCGGCGCGGGTGGACATGGCCCACGCCAGGACTGCGGCGATGACGCAGATCGCGCCGGCGACCCAAAAGACCGTGTTGTACCCACCCAACGTGGGGCGGCCGGTTAGTGATGAGAGGTGGCTGGTCAGGATGGAAGCGGCCAGGGCGCTACCTAAGGAGTAACCCACGTTCCGCACGACCTGATAAAAGCCCATGGCGCTGCCAGTCTCGCTCGCGGGCACGGACCGTAGGATGAGGCCGGGAATGGCGGAGAACGTGGTGCCGACCCCGATGCCCATGACTCCCATCACCACCAACGACTCCCAGAGAGCGCCGTGAAAAAGGGCGAAGAAGACACATGATGCCCCCGCGACGAGGCAGCCGACGCTCAAGAGCGTTCTCACCCCGAGGTACCTGACTAGCGCCGGTAGCGCTCGCGAGCTCACCAGCATGAACACCGAAAACGGGATGAGGACGAGCCCCGCCACGACTACCGACACCGAGAACCCAAATCCGCCTGATCGAAGTCGCTGGACGAACTGCGTTTCGGCCGAGAGGTTCATGTACATCGCGACCCCGAGCACCGTGGCACATACGTCTCCGGTGAGCACCGCTGGATGGCGCAGCAAGCGGAGATTGACGAGTGGTTCTTCCGAGCGCAACTGGTGCCCGGCCCAGATAGCGAAGAGCACGAGACCACCCACGAGCGGCCCGAGAATCTTGGGCGAGCCCCACCCCCAGTCCGGGCCCTGCGCCACGGCGAGGAGCACGGCGACAAGCGCCCCGGCCAGCAGTATGGCGCCGATCGAATCGAGTCGTACCGACGCGCGTGTCTTGGACGACGGGACGACGACGGCCACGCAGAGCAGGGCCAACGCAGCGATGATGGCCCCGAACCAGTAGGCCGCCGAGAGGCCCCACCCATCGGCGATTAGTCCGCTGATCGGGTAACCCACTCCTACTCCCGCGGCGGCTGATACGGACAGCAGCCCGATCATCGGTGCCACGCGGTCCTTAGGCAACTCGTCGCGAGCGGTGGCCATGGCCAGGGGAACCAGGCCAAGACCGACGCCCTGGAGGGCCCGCCCGATAACCAACACGACGATCTCCGGCGCTAGGGCGGCCATGGCGCTACCCGCGACGACCGCCGCGAGGCCCCCGATGATCGTCATCTTGCGTCGCGGACCGTCGCCCAGGCGGCCCATCACCGGTGAGCTGACTGCGCCCGAGAGAAGCGTGACGGTGAGCGACCACTGCGCGGTGCCTAAAGAATCGTGGAAGTCCTTGGCGATGGTGGGAATAAGAGGTGCGCCGAGGGAGCTGATGATGCTGGTCACCAGGGAGGTGATCACCAGCACGGGTCCCAATGCAGCAACTTTGCGGTTTAGGTTCACGTGCGATTGACCTTTCGCTGCAGCATCTGGACGAGCTGTTCTAATGCCGCGCCCGCTGCCGCGAAGTCGGCGAGCTCTTCGTCATCGAGATCGAGGAGGGTCTGGCGAAGCAGGGCTTGGACTTGGCCGCGAAACGACTGCAAGCGAAGCCGTCCTTCGGAGGAGATGGAAACCACCACGACCCGTCCGTCGTCGCCCGCTCGTTCTCTAGCGACCAGCCCTCGGCCTTCGAGCTTGTCGACCAACTTGCTTACCGAGGGCTGAGCCAGCGCCTCGGTTCCCGCCAACTCGGTGATACGCCGGGGACCTTCGCTGAGGGTGGCGAGAAGGCCAGCTTCGGTGCGGCTCAGCTCACGCGGGCCGGCCCCTCTCAGCAGCCGAGCCAGGCGCGAGATCTGGCTCACCAGGGTGGCGGCGACCAGGTCCAGGGCGTCAGCTCGGGCTGTTGGGCTCTGTCGCTGAAGCATAGATTAACTATATACCTTAGAGATGGATACTCAGGCCAGCCTGCTCCGAGGTCACCCTGGAGCATGCCAGGTGACTTCGAGGGAGCGATTTCATCTAAGCGTCGTTCTGTGTGGCTACATCGAGCTGCTCGGCGTATGTGCAACCCTCGAACTCTTGGCGCTTCGGGCGTCCTCGCGGCCTAGCCCACCGGCTTCTGTCACGGCCTCGTTTTCCCCAACGCAGCGGTACCGTAGCGACAACCGGCCACGTGGTACCTCTCTCGGTAGGAAAAATAGCTGCTTGAGGAACCGACGCGTGCAATGGTGGTCTCATGATTGAACGGATAGAGGTTCAGCGCGAGATCGCGGTAGGTCCACAAGCGATCTTTTCTCTGCTCAGCGACCCGCAAGGACATGTCGCCATCGACAGTTCGGGCATGCTGATGGCGGCCACCGGCGAACCCGTCAAGGCCGTCGGCGACTCCTTTGTGGTCCACATGGACCGCGAAGCGCTCAATGATTACCCGCTCGGTCTCTATGACGTCACTGTGCGCATTGTGACACTGGTGCCTGATCGCGAGATCGCGTGGTCGATCGAAGGTCAACTCAACCTCGGGCACGTCTATGGCTACACGTTGGAACCGATAGACCAGGGGACACTCGTCACTTCGTACTACGACTGGTCGGGCGTTCAGCAGAGTTGGAAAGACGCCGCCATCTTTCCCGTCATCCCCGAGAGCGCGCTCCGCGCGACACTCGGCATCCTTGCTCGAACCGTAACATCGGGATCTACTCGTCCGTTAACGTGAACGCTCGGCCGTCTTGCACCCCGGAGCCGTCATCAACCGCGCGACCTTCAGAGGGCCGGGTGATCTCGTCCATCAAGATGCGCCGAAACGATCCTTCGCTGCGCGGATGACGATGTCCACGCACGCCTCTACTGAGAGAACTGTGCTGTCGAGCATCACGTGGTAATGGCGTGGATCGTCCTGGCGGGCGTTAAAGAAAACTCGAGCGTACTCATTACGCGCTCGGTCAACTTCACGCTGACCCCGTCGGGCGCTCTCTTCGTCGACGCCGTGAGCGATAACTTGGGCAATGCGCGCCTCGACGGGGCCGTCAAGACGCACCCGCAAAACATCGGGCCGGTTTGCGAGGACAACCATTCCCGCCTGTCCGAGAATTATTGCTCCCGTGGTGTCAGCGATGTTACGAATCTTTGCCTCTTGTGTCTCGCGAAAGCGCTCGGGCGTCTCAATCTCTTCGGTAAGCCACGGGCCCATCCCCGCGAATCCCATGGCCAAGCGCGCCCAGCGACTGGGGACGTGTTCGTCGATGCTCTCGACGACATTCGCCGACAGGGCGAGTTCGTGGGCACCGGCGGCGGGAAGGGCGCGATCGACGAAGGGGAGGTCCAGCCGTCCGGCGAGAGCGCGACCGACCTTGTCGCCGTGTGCGCCGTACGACGCCGAAATTGTTACCGTAATTGGCATAGGCCTATTCCAGCACGTGACGGGACACGACGCTGCAACCCGGGAGTATCGCCACCGCGGGACAACTCTGTCGCCGAGAAAACGTCTCCTCTCGATCGAACCGTGGAAGTGTATGAGAATCGCTTGGCCAACCTGCCCCTAGGCCCTTCAGACATTGAGTCGTACGAGAAACGGCGTGACGTCGAAGTGGGTAGGCGCTTCGATTCATTCGTCGGCGCCTACTTGGGGGTATCTCCGAGGCGAACAGAAAACTAACCGGGAAGACAAAATGGAACAGCGCTATGACGACGGTGACGACGACGGATACGAGCCCTACGATCCGAAGTGACTTACTCCTGAATGATTTTGAAAGCCCGCAGTCCGCGAATCCTCTCGTGGCGACGGTCCCTCAGGCGCTTCTCGGACAGACCCTCAAGCTCGACGTACGCCCGAAGTATTGCTCCGTGGACGCGCTCAACGGTCACGAAAGGATTGTCGTCTTCGGGAATCACCTCGTCGATGAGATGAAGGTCCAGCTGATCTTGCGCCGTTGATCGCATGGTCGAGAGGGTGGTTTTGACCTGGTCGCGCGACGGGTTCGGCGTCTTGTAGAGGATGGAGGCGGCTGATCGAGGCTCGGCGACGTACGCCATTGCCTTCTCCAGCATGATCACGTGATCGGCCATCGGGGTCGTCGCGAGCCCGCCGCCGCTACCCAGGGCGCCCGCGACCAGCGAGATCACTGGTTCGGAATAGTCGATACCTTTGAGAATCGATCGGGCGATCGCTCGCGATTGGCCCCGTCGCTCGCTCTCTAAGGTGGGCCTGGCTCCCAAGGTGTCGGTTACGAATAGCGCGGGCAGGCGTAGTCGCTCCCCCATCTCGAGCATTCTTTCCATGAATGCGAAGTCTTCGGGTCCCGGATTCGACGGTCGCTTGATGACGGTCTCTCCCACCAACTGGTAGGAAGGTTGGGTCCCGACAATGACGAATGGCTGATCGCCGATCTTGGCGAAAGCGCCGACGATCGCCGGGTACCTCTTGTAATCAATCTCCTGCACGTAGTTGTACACCGCTACTGCGTCGCTGAAGCCGTACTGAACGATGAATTCAAGATCGATGCGGTTGGCGTCGGTCATCAAGTCTTGGTACTGCTCGACCAGGGCATCCGAGCGATCACTCGCCCGGGCCAATCGCGCAGGCGCCGGTTTTCGTGAGACCGACCCCTTCGAATCATCGAAGCGAGGACCGCGAATGCCTACCGATCCGAAACTGAAGAGACGCCGCTGATCGGTGCTGGTCACGTTGCGGATCATCGGCGACGTCTCGCGGGTGAGTTGGTGGCGCCGGTCGGGTAGGTTCGTCGCGGAGAGAATTGCACCGAGATACCAGACAAGGTCATCGACGTCGGAGAGGACCACATCAATATTGCGATCAAGGAGATTTACCTCGGCGCTCTGAGAGTGCGTCGGGACCGTCGAACCTTCGAACGCCTCGATTACGTGAGGACCGGCGAAACCGAAATTCGTACCCGAGGTGGCAAGGATCAGGTCGGCGGTAGAAACGGCACTCGCCGATACTCCCCCCCAGACATTACCGAGCAGTACCGCGACCTGGGGCAGCGAAACCTTGTCCTTGTAGTGACGAATCGCCTCGACCATGCGGGTCATCTGAGTGAGCCCAGCGAAGTTCTCGTGCTGGCGCACACCGCTCGAGGCGTACACGCTGACGAAGGGAAGTTTCTTGCTAATCGCAAGATCGGCCGCGGCTTGAAACTTCTCACCCGACACCACACCGAGCGAACCAGCGAAGAAGTCCCAGTTCATCGCGTACAACACGACCGCGTGCCCGTCGACGTTCGCCATTCCGTACGTCGACGACTCTGACTTTCCTCTGCCGGTCTCGCGACGGAGTTTGTCAAAATACGATTCGTCGCTTTCGCCCGCGCGGCCGCGGCGAATCAGTCCCACGAGATCCTTGGCAATCCGCCACCGTTCATGGCTCGGCTTGAATTTCACTAGTTCTTGAAGGGTCAGGAGTTGGGAGGGGCTGTTGACTTTGCGACGGTTGCGTAAGTGGGCGCCAACTTTTGCTTCGAAAACCGGTAATCCAACTGGGTGGCCTTCGCCGAAAAGACTCGCGTCAAAGTCCTCGTCGGGACCTGGTCCAATGTGACCCGTGGGTTCGATCATGAATGCTCATTATGGCACCCTGAACTCCTAGGCAACGGGTTCACGGAGGAGCCGTCATCTGTGGAGGTGTCGCTTTAGGCTTCGAGATCTCAAGACTCTTGCAAACGAGACCGGGCTCATCTTGGCTGAAGATGTCGAGGATCGCCTAGAAGTCGTGGCCCAGGTCATCATTTTGGTCCTCCTTTGCCACGCTGGTGGCTGATTCGTCCTTAAGGCGGCACTGGACGGAAACTCTTCCGGCATTTCACCGTTCGGCTCTCACCGCGTAAGACCGATGCGGACGCCATGGGTGCTCTCCTGCTCGATCTCGATGACCGTGCGTGGGTGAAGGTTTGATCGTCATGGCGTACCGAGAGGGCCGGGGCTTAGCCAAACTCCTGTTAGGCCATCTCCGTCTGGCCGGTGCGCTAGTGCGCGGCACCTCTGCCGATCGACAGATCGAGCGAAGGACACCCTGGTCGTGCCGTGACCTGATTCGATCGGTCCAGCGCTGCGAGATCAACATACTCAGACCTTGGAGCTGGTGGAAGGCGCCGATGTCGACGGCGTTTTTTTTAGATTCAGTCACGACGGCGGGCGGCGCCCTCAGACCATCGCGTGGCTTAGCGTCCAAGGAGACGAGTCCGGCACTTTGAGCTCGCAGCCCTCGTAACAGCACTCGGCCGCCTTCGCCTCTGCGTCAAGGGTGTAACCTACCCGAGGGTTATAAGTAGGAAGTGGGGGAACGTAAAATGTCAACGTCAAGCACCGTGATAGACGATGCCGATCGAGGTGTGCAGATCGAAGTGCTCATCGAGGGCGCCGGGCCTGATGTCATCTTGATCCCGTCGGCGCTGCGCGGGGCCTCCGACTTCGCTGAGGTTCAAGAGCTGTTGGCACGCGCGGGTTATCGCACGATCGCCGTCAACCCGCGCGGGACGGGCAAGAGTACTGGACCAATGGAAGGGGCGACTCTTAGCGACGCAGCCGACGACATCGCCGCCGTCATTCGATCATTGGGCGATGGGCCTGCCCACATTGTTGGCCACGCCCTAGGCAACGCCATCGCCCGCGTCACCGCGACCCACCACCCGGAGCTGATCAAGACCGTCACCGTAATGCCCGCTGGTGGACACGACATCGACCACTCGACTTTGGGGGACGCCATCAAGAACGTGGGGCGTTGTTCCGATACCACACTTTCGACCGAGGAGCGGCTTGCTGCCCTGCGAATCGCTTTCTTCGCCCCGGGCAATGAGCCTCCGCAGTCCTGGCTGGACGGCTGGTGGCCAGAGAGCAGCTGGCTCACGGCGGCCATGCACGCGAGCGACGCACAGGAGTGGTGGCGTGCCGGCGGTCTGCCGATGTTAATCGTCCAACCAATGGACGACACGTTGTGCCTGGTGGCGTCGGGACGCAAGACGGCAGCAGCACTGGGCGACCAGGTCTGGTACGTCGAAGTTCCTCATTGTGGCCACGCCATTCTGCCCGAACAGCCCGAAGTGATAGCCGACCTTATTAGCCGCTTCGTCGGCGATCACCCCTAGACCAGGGCGGCGCCCTCGGGCGTGTTTCCCCGTAGCAGGCTTGTCACACGATCCGGGGACGGGGTACACACCCAGGACGAGGAAACGGCGGGCAAGGTCCGAGCACGAATCTCGCACCGCACTCGCCGGTCACCAACTTCGCGGCGTCCAACGTTTTAGTTATTCGTGACTTCCCGTGTCAAGCTATCTGGGGAATCCCGTCTAGTGCTCGCACGGCTCGCAAGAGCGCAGTAGTTTCAGCGGACAGCCGTACCTTCGAGATTCGTCCCAGATAGCTGTCCGGCCCCGTCGCCATTAAATATGAGGGCAAGGCCCCGTAGCTCACGTTGGGGATGCCCTCTTCGCTAAACGGGTACACCATTCCCCAGATTGGTCCCTGGGCCACGAGAACAGGATCGCTGTCTGTGCCCTCAAGAGCTTTCAGCATCACCTCAGCAAGGGTCTCGCTCTTTGTGAGGCAATGGGCCCATCCGTTTCGACCGCTCGGGACCATTTCGCCCCCCTGCGGTACCCACTCGGTGCACCCTACGTGTTCCACCCCGAGAGCGACAACGGCCGCCTCCGCGAGAGCGGGACGCTGAACGAGAAGTCCGTCAGATTCGGCCAGCGTCGGAGTCGTCCCGTCTACCTCGAACACCTCACGGCACATGTGGCCGGTCACACACGCGAAGACGACCGTGCGTCGTCGGCTCTCCAACGGAAGCCGGGCCAAGGACTCGGCTATCGCAAGCAGGACCGACCCCCCGTTTTCTTGCAAGGCGTTGACGCCATCAGTGTGGGTTACTAATACGATCGCCTCCTCGGTCATCCCGGGAAGAGTTGCCACGACCGAGTTCACCGGCGCTGCTTCGGTCACGTCGGCGCAGAGCTTCAAGGTGGCCTCACCGCCCGCAGCAGCCGCCGCGAGGAGCTCGTCCCGTCCGCTCGGAGCGACCCAGACAGCGGGAAGCTCGGTACGAGGTTCCGGCCGGTAGCTCCGCGTGCCCTCAACGGTGGTTTTAGCGAACATCTTCTGCACGCTGGGCGGACGGATTGGCTCATAGAGACCCATCACCTCAGCATCGTCAACCTCAAAATCGGGTGTTCCTGTCCATACTGCGATGAGGCCTACGGCACCAGCACTGGCCACTCGAGCTCGCAGTTCGTCCAATTGAGCCCATAACACGGGAGGGTGCTCCCACGCCGTGAGGACATCACGCTGATCGCGATCGTGCACTCCCCAAGCGGAATAACCTAACGGCACGCGCCTCAGCGGATAGTCAACCACCACCAGGCTGCCCCTAATCTCATCATCGTGCACCTCGGCGTCGCCTACGGTGCCGATATACACCAACGGAGCGGTGGTCCCTTCGAGCGCGGTAACACCTGACTCCGGGTAATACCCACTGACGACCACGTCCGAGCGACCGTTACCGAGCGAAAGGCTCCACTCCGTGGCCACCCAACTGCGAACCGTGTAAGGAAGGAGTTCTACAGTCAGGCCGGAAGCTGCAAATCCTGTAGCAAGAATCTCCTCGAAGCGCCGAAGAGCCGCCGACCCAGGCAAGCGCGGCCCGAGCGCAGCGGCCTCCGCGACGAGCTCGTATACGCGATCCGCGTCAGCGGTCACAGACTGGTCAGACACGAGATCGTTCGACATTAAGTTGTCCTTACTCTTCTCAGTCCTCTACGCCGATTGCGCGTAATTGCGCCATGGTCGGATAGTGGATCAGCATGCCGCCGTCGGCGGAGATGATTTGACCGTTTATGTACCTCGATTCGCTGGAGGCCAAGAAGGCCACCAGCGCAGCAATATCCGACGGCTCGCCCACGTAGGGGGTGAGCACGTTATCGCGCAATATGGCGGAGTACTCCGGAGAAACGTGAGCCATGAAGCCCTCCGTCTGGACGGGCCCCGGGCAGATCGAGTTCGCGCGGATGCCGTCTTTACCGTACGCGGTCGCCACGTGTTGGGTGAGTGCGTTCACGCCCCTCTTCGCTACGGCATAGGCCAGACGAGTCTGCTGCGCCGATAGCGCCGCTGTCGAGGACATGTTGATGATGCTCCCTCCGCCTGATTCCAGCATGCGCGGAATTGCGTGCTTGCAGCAGAGCATCGGGCCTCGAAGATTCACCGCCATAAATGAGTCCCATACGGACGATTCCATGCGCGTCACATCTTTGTCGCCCGAACCGACTCCGCTTAGCCGAGCGGCGTTGTTATGGAGAATATGCAATCCTCCAAACAGTTCGATCGCTCTCGCTACCATCGCCTCGACTTGCTCTTCTGAACTTATGTCGACGTGAACGGGGGCTGCTTTGCCACCCTGCGCGGTGATTGTTTCTGCCGTTGCCTTCGCCGTCTCGTCCTGGATGTCGGCGACGATAACGGCGACACCTTCAAGTGCAAGGCGTTCGGCCGTTGCCTTTCCGATTCCGCTGCCAGCTCCTGTAACGATCGCAACTTTATTTTGAAGGCTCGTATACGCCATACTTTGAAGGTAGCAGACTTTGTCGAATCCGAAATCACGTTCACATACGTGCAATTCGTCTCTGTGATCCTCGGAGGATTCTGAACGTTCCGATCCAGTCGCGATCGCGGGTGATGTTTTCTTCGGTGACAGGAGTGCTCGCGCGTCTCCGCCAGTCTCAACAACCGTCTCCGCGAAAAGATTTATGAAACGATCAGAGAAGCTCGCCGACCTTGTTGCGCTGACTGGCTAAGCCCGCCTTGTCGATAGCGGCGTAGATCTGAGGCAATGCGGCGCGGACCTCATCCATGCGGTAGTTGGAGACACGTTCTCGAGGCACTACTTCTAACAGCATGTCCTCCAGGTGGTCTTCTAGGAAGGTGGGGAGCTGGTCGATCATCGATCCCTGTGCGATTTCGTCCCAGTGGATGATGGTGTGATGGCTTCCAGGAAAGATGTAGTGGTAGTGAGGAATACCCGGGAAGGCATCCAGGCGGAGATACTCGGTGTTGGTCTCGGAGTCGAAGACATGAATCGCGACGCCTTCCACTTCGGACTGTCTCCCGACCTCGTTGACGGCACTCTTTCCGACTTCGACGGCGGCACTCTTTGCGGGATCGTCGCCAAAGTTTTCGTCAATGATCGCTGCGTTGAGTTCTCGATACTCCACACCGAACTTCAGTCCACCCGCGTCGATGTACTCCGTCGCCGCCGGAATCGGATCAATAATTACCGATATGTCTAACCGGCGTCCCAACCACTCATGTAGTGCCATCAGCGGCCCCCTTTTGTCCGAGTTCAACGAAATACAGAATAGCGTTGCCTTCCCCTCACTTGTCAAACACCTCATATGGGTGGAAGTCAGGGCAGTTATTACAACGGGGGCTGGACCCGCACAGCTCGATCAGCAACATGCCGCGATCGAACGGGAACGCGTAAACAACGTGTCCGGTGCTTGGGGAAAAGGTCCACCGCCGCTTTAACTTCCACTCACCCTCACCTACGGCTCGTGGATGAAGCTCGTCCCACCACCTGGAACGAGAACCCCAAGCCCTTCGTCTGTCGCAAGAGCGCCGAAGACATTCTCGTTCGTCTGCGAGCTACTGTTCGGCTGTCAGTGAAAACCTTGGCGCTTCACGCTGACAACAGGAGCGGAGTTTTCACCCGCCCACATTTTCGTCTACGTCGGACTCACTTTCCGAATTCGATCTCCGACCGACAACTTCCACTCCCTGACCGAAGTATTGACGTGCCGCCGCTCCGCTGGCGTCCGACGCCGTGCCGCTCCATGCCACAGATCCGTGCGCAAGTATGAGGCAGTTATCCGCAAGCGCGAGTGCACGGGTAACAAATTGCTCAATGATGATGATGGTCGTCCCCGCACTCTTGGCGCGCTCAAGGGTTGCGAACACCTGATCGACGATCATGGGCGCCAAGCCCAGTGATAACTCGTCGGCGATGATGAGCTTCGATTCGGTACAAAATGCATTTGCTAAAGCAAGCATCTGCTGTTCCCCACCCGACAGGGTTCTGGCCAACTGATCTTTACGATTCAAAAGAACGGGAAAATTCTCGAACGCTTCCTGTAGGGCCGCACGACGCTCGCCCTTTCGAAGTCGCCTAGTAGCCATGCGAAGGTTGTCATCCACACTGAGTCGGGGAAATATCCCACGACCTTCAGGGATGTACGTGATCCCAGCTCGCGCAACTTGGTGAGCGGAATGTCCGCTGAGACGAGCTCCCTCAAACTCGATCGTCCCCGCGGTCGCCGGGATCAGCCCGGCCAGGGCAAGTCCCAACGTGGACTTACCAGCACCATTAGGACCGAGGATGGCGAGGACGCCTCCTTGCTCGACGTTGAACGAGATTCGGAACAACACCTGCGCTGAACCATATCCAGCGCAAAGGTCTGAGACTTGTAGGGCTTGCGTATTGTGATCCATTGAACTCCTGCTAGCTAGCCATTCGTGCCAAAGTAGGCGGACTGCACTTGACGATCTTGCGCGACCTCGCTCGGCGAACCCGACGCGATGAGGCGACCAGCGTCGAGTACGTAAACGAACCCGGTTATACCGAGAAGAAAATCAAGGTCATGCTCGATGACGAGCATCGACGTTCCCTCTTGTTCGACGGCCCGGCTGAGCGCAACCGAAAGCTCGCGGGTCTCGTTGGTGTCGAGCCCCGCAGCGGGTTCATCGAGCAGCAGAACGCGTGGAGAAGCAGCCAGACCAAGGCCCACCTGTACCAGTCGAGTTAACCCCGTCGGAAGACCGTCAGCCAACACGTTCGCCATTTCTTCGAGTCCCAGTAACGACAGGATCTTCTCGACCTGTTCAACCTCAGCCTTATCGGGCTTACCCCAGGCTCGAGGAGTAACAAGATCCGTCCACAGTCGCTTGGGCTTATGGTGTAACCGATATCCGAGTGAAAGGTGCTCGGCGACCGTCAATGACTTGAACAAGTCGGGCAATTGGAATGTTCGCGTCAGCCCCATCCGAGCCCGAATCTGTGGCGAAGCGGACGTAACGTCACGACCTAGCAGGCTGACGCTGCCCGAGTTTGGCCGGATAAATCCCGACAGGACATTGAAGAGTGTCGTCTTCCCGGCGCCGTTGGGTCCCATAAGGCCCACCAATTTGCCATACGGTATGACAAGACTTACGTCCGAGAGCGCAACAAGGCCGCCAAACTGAACACCGACATTCCGAGCCTCGAGAACCGTATCTGAGTCCCCGGTGTTAGGGGACGGAGCGAGATTGCGTAGCTCCGATGTCTCAAAGTTGCCGTCGCGCGGCTGCGACTGGGCACCGTCAGTCAACGACATCTGAGCTCCGCGCCTCAACAGTCGGGAATATACGCCGACCCGCGTGCAACGTGTGAGCAATCAGCCTTCGCCCTTGCTCGGCATGCATGATAAGTACCCCTTCCGGATTGTTCGCGAGCAATACCGCGCCAAGACCGAACAGCACCGGCGGAAGATCGGATATTGACGTCGGAAAAAACGTTTGAAAAATCGCGGGAGTGACGACCGATAAGATCCCCGCAACGACCGCGGCGAGCGTCGAGCGAACGCCAACAGTCACAAACACGGCAATCCAGACAAGCGCTCCAATCGTGTCAAACGTTGCCGGGACCGCGTATTGATAAGAGAGGGCAATGAACGCACCGCCCACCGCCGCTATGACCGCCGAGAGGCATGCGGCAAGTACCTTGATCTGAACGACGCTTAAACCCAACGCCCGTGAAGAGGGTTCGCTCCATCGAGTGGCCGACAACGCAAGTCCGGCGGTCGACTGGCGAAAATGCTCGACAAAGAGAACGACCGCGAGGGTAAGCCCCGCGAGTATGTAGAAAAACGTCGTGTCATTGGTTGCGAACGACTCAACTAGAGGAATACCAGCATTCAGACTTCCCTGGAAAACAGGGATTGTAAAAATGAGGCGATCAACGAGTATGCCGAAGGCAAGGGTCACCAGCGCAACATAAAGATCACCCAGTCTCGTGGTCAAGTACGCGAGGATAGATCCCCCCAGGGCAGTCAAGAGCGCTGCAACAACGATCGCCGGGATTAACGGCCACTGGTGATCGGTGATGAGGTAGGCCGAAACCATTGCCCCAACTCCAGCGAATGAAGCTTGACATAGCCAGATTGTTCCACCTTCACCCATGACGATCCTCAACGAGAGGAACACGATTCCGAAAGCTAGGCCCAAGGCAACTCGGCCGGTCCAAAAGGGCGACAACAACACCGGAAGAAGCAGCAAAATGACGAGGGCAGTGATGGCGGTCGGAAGCCGCTTTTGTCGTCGCCACCCACTCAGGCGGAAATCTGGCCTCGTATTGAAGTCTGACGGTTGCGCCTTGTCATGGCTGGCGCTGACCGCGCCGCCAGTGGTTATGGCCCGATCTAGGGCCCCACCTCCGCCCCCGGGATTACTCGGCACCTTCCGGCGTACGGCCTCGTACAGGACGAATATAAAGATAAACGCAAACGGCACACTCGCGATAACCCCCGTGGAAACGGTGCCGGTGGGAGGGAGCCACAAATTCAGCAGTGACGATACGACTCCGAGTGCAATAGACGCCAGAATGGCCACGCCAATATTTATGAACCTTGCTAACAATACGGCGGAGAATGCCGCAACGATCAGGAACTCATAATTATCGCTATTAACGCCGAGTATGGGAGCGATAAGAACTCCAGCGAGCCCGGCGAAGCATGTCGCTATTGTCCAGACTGCTGCTGCAGCTACCTTCGGATTAGTTCCCGTCAAAGAAGTCTGGGCTGGCGAGTCGACGAGGGCTCGAATCACCAAGCCCCATTCCGTCATGTTGACTACCACGAAGCCTACGACGAGTATCAAGACAACACACGCAACCACATTGATTTGGTCCAGACTGATTCCGACTCCCAGTACCGTGTACGACGGTACGGGATATGGAACCAGTCCCGGTGAGAACGAAATAACTGGGTTGCCGTAAATTATTCCGGCTAGTGCGGGCAGCATTACGGATAACCCGATCGTGGCTACAACTTTGACCAATGTCGTGGCCTGCTGAAGGATTCGAAACAGTGCCGCCCAGAGTATGAAGCCCATGGCCGGCGCAATCACCAGAATGGAGATAAGAGCGGCGGCCCAAATCGGCCATTGATGCTGCACGAGCAGAAAGTAATAGGTCCGGGCAATAAAGAAGGCTATTGCCCCATATCCGAAGTTCAGAATGCCGGACGCCTGAAATGTGGTAATCAAACCCGCGGCAAAGATCGCGTAGATTCCGCCGATCACGACGCCGATCACAATGTATTGAAGCACAATCCTCCTGAATTATCCTCTGCCTTGCAAAATCTTAAACGTGGCCGCACCGAGCGCCGTGTGGAAGCTGAAACGGGCGGCAATGTAAGTGATACCTTCCTGGCAATTCCTCTAATCTCGTTCTGTGCGTGCCGGCCGGTTGGTCCGTTACGACTCTGGGACCACTGCGCCGCAGGCCGGCTTTGTAGACACTGGCTTGAAGACCGCGCCCTGCACCGTGAGCAAGAAATCGCAGTTATCGGCGCCTTCGCCGGCAAGGGTCGCGTTGGGGCTGTAGGCCGAGAGATTAAAATTGATGGGCCCCGCCTCATTTCCATCCGCAGTCCAATTCTTTACCTGGCGTAAATTGTTAATGAAGGACGTCCGGGTCAACTTCTTGCCAGCTACCGTTAGCCCCTCTTGCAACAGTAATCCAGCAACGTATCCGGGGACGGCTGTTGGATTTACCGGCCCTGGGTCCCCATACTTGTTGAAGATCTGGGTCCTAAGGTTGGTCGCCGGCGTGTTGAGCTCCGTGGGCAGAAATGGTGATCCAACCGTCATTCCTTGGGCAATCGAGTTCTCCGGCTGCGTAAGGAGTGACGCGTTGTAACCAATGGCGATAAACGATTTCAACGGTAGACCTTGTTGCTGGGCCGCCTGTAAGAACGCCATAGTGGAGG
>JAOBWI010000042.1 GCA_025463285.1 Acidimicrobiaceae bacterium
CCGAAGGGTGACGGCTTTCGATAGCCTGCACGGGTTCAGCTGTTCACGATGTCCCGACAGATTTCAGCAGTGCCCCCGGCAGGATTCGAACCTGCGCTCACGGTTTAGGAAACCGATGCTCTATCCCCTGAGCTACGGGAGCTGCGTCAACATGTTCCAATGTGGCTCCATTTTTTCGAGGCTCCACAAAGCTGCAACGAGACGATCCAATCGTACAGTCCTCCGCACGAAGCGTCTGGCGCGTGGCGCATATTGAAGGACGTATGGCAGGCATCAATCCGCTTGCATGATCACAATCGAGGAGGATCTCACTAACGAATCAAGAGATGAGCCGACTCGACTTCGCTTCGGTGCCTCGGGTCGCACGCTACCCAACGCCGCTCCTCCTCGTCGAGGTCGACCAAGAACGAAAATCTCCGACGTACGGTCCGCTCCCACTCGGCCAAGTTGACCGGTTGAGTGAGTTTTCCAATCGATTCCCGAGCGAAATCCTGTTCCCGTCGTTCCGTGAGAACGTCCGCGGGGTCAAGTGGACCACTTCCGCGGTTGTCGTCGACAACATCGCCCCAGACCTTTAGCACCCATAGTCGCCGTACCAAAGACTCGTCTAGCGGTCGCCCAGCGAATTTTGCCAAGTCGTATACATCGCGGCCCAGTGCAGTCCGTCGGTACCGAGCGAGCTTTTCGGCGCACGCCTCCGCCTCAGCAATCACCGGCAAGAAAGGAAGCCGCACGTCGTATGCCTTGTGAATTGGCAACTCCACGAACGGGAGCACTTCCGACGCGAGGACAAGTGGCCGTCTTGCGAACTCGACCGACGCCGGGATTGCTGGCCGGCCCAGATCTGCGTGCTCAACTTGGAGATCCCAATGCCGACCATCTCCTCGAGTGGAGTTCAACGAGAACTCAAAACCCGAGACGGACGCGCCGTCGATAGCCTGACAGACTTCGAGAACAGTCTCTTCCGAAGAACACGTGAAATCCAAGTCCGTCGAGAATCGGCCCGCGCCACCAAGACGGCATTTGCGCAAACCCGTACCGCCCTTAAAGATCAGACCGGTTCCCTCGAATAAGCCCAACTCAGCGAGCAGCCACAATAGGTGGTCCTGAGCGACATCGAGAAGAGCGGCATCGTAAGTGTCAGCGCGCCCGGCTCCGTGACGGCTAACAAGCGCTCTGGTTAGTGCGACCTTGGACATTTCACCCTTTCTCGAGTCACGCCTTTCCAAGATCGCGTTGCATGGGGGCGATGAGTCGATCGACTACTCGGAACTGCGGCACCCACACTGCCTCCGGACCGTCCCCGAAGACGACGTCTGCCATCTTCGGCCTAGGCCGGTCGTTCAAGAGTTGGAGGGCGTCCTCGTAACGTCCTCCGCATCCCAGCAAATATCCGGCCCGCTGCCATGACGACTGCGACTTCCCTCCGAGCAGCGTCGCCAACCGTACGACGTCGACGTCTGCGGCGAGTTGTTGGAGGTGTGGAATGAGGTCCGCCCAGGAGCGAAACGACTTCACACGCATCGAGAGCTGAACCAGAAGTGCCTCGGGTCCGAATGCGGGAAGACCGCCCGCCCATTTGGTGAGGTCGAGCCGACGCTGGTGCAACAGTTTTGAGGTCGGAACCAACTGACTGATCTCATCTGCTCCCCATCCGAGCTTCACTTCGGAGACATATTTTCTTAGCCCGAACGGCATGCGCGTATCGCTGGGGATCCAGACTGCGGGCGGGCCAATGTATTCCCGATCCAAGTACCCGAGGTGCCAGGCTGCCGCTTCCCCGGCGAGGGCGAAAACGGCGTCCGGATCCCGCGCCCTCCACGCCCGCAAGTCGATGTACCGGTCGGTTATCTGAGCTTCGCCCGGAGGCAAATACGCCCAGACCCCTTTTATATGGACCCCCACGAGCCAACCGAGACGCTGGAGATTTTTCACTGTGACACCAACGTCCCTGTTTGATCCAACTTCAGCCAAGTACGCGCTGATGTCAGTTTTGGTAACCACGGCAGGGCGGTCCTGTGCGAGGCGATTGTGAAGATTCGCCGTGAGCGGGGTTATTGTGCGGCCCGGGTTTTTCGTAATGTCCTCTGCCATAGTGCACCACCTCGCGAGACCTTACGATTGCACCTGCTTCGGGCTATTAGCTGACATGAAGCAGGTTCAGTTCTAAGGCTGTTACTTGAGATCGTACCTGGATTATGTTACTTTTGCAACTAATCCAGGTCCATTCTTAAGTATCTCACCGACGATTGTGCGCAAAAGTGCTTGACGGCAAATCACCAAATTTTAATTTTGACTAGCAAAAGCACGCCAAACTGTACAGGGAGAAGCCTCTTGCTCCCTCCAGCCGCGTCATCAACAGTCTGATTCTCTGTGAAGGCTGCTGTAGCAGTGAAGCCGCATACGGGGCCTCCAAAGAGGAGGCCCATGTGGATTACCCAGTCGGTATTCGTCTGCTGGTTAGTAGCCCGACGCATACGCTGTTGTGCCGCCATTCACCCCACTCGAGAAAGATGCGGCGGATCCGCTCCAACCATCGTAGCGAATTGATATCCGCGTTAAAATCGACAGACGGAATTTTCATACTTGAGACCGCGAGTTAGTCACTCAGAGGCGTTGTAGCAGATCGTTCTTCCAACTCGCATGGCTTTCCGAGATGAAAACCCTGGCCCCATGGAACGCCGAGACCGTTGAGCGTCGACAACTCCGACTCGGATTCGATACCTTCGGCCGTCACCGTAGCGTTCACATCGTTGGAAAACTGGAGGAGAGACGCCACAAGTGCGCGCTTAATCGGATCTTGATCAACCTCATGGGTAAGGGCGATGTCGAACTTAATGATGTCCGGCCGCAACTTCAATATGTGCCGAAGGCTCGCGTAACCGGATCCGGCGTCGTCGATTGCCAGTCGTACGCCATCGTCGCGCAGTTCCTGGCAGACAGCGTTCAACTTGTCATAGTCGTCCACAGGCTGGTGTTCGGTGACCTCGATGATGATTTGTCCGCGGTGGTGCCCGGAAACTAGTTCGCTAAATCGACCGTCAAGGATCACCGCAGGTGATGTGTTGACAGCCATAAATGCGTTCGGCGGGAGGCGGTCGAACTGGCGAAGAGCGGCCCGAATCGCGGCCAGCTCCAATTCAGCGCCCCGACCGAGCGCTGCTGCCTCGGCAAACCAGCTGTCGGTGGGACGATCAGAGTCGAAGCGTGAAAGCGCTTCGAATCCCACTACTTCATACGTGTTCAAATCTACTATTGGTTGAAAGACCATCCGAGGTCCTTGCCTGAGGATCGCTTCCATTGCCTTCACTCGATCATCGTGACCTTCGACCGCCTCGTCGCGCTGCATTTGCTGGCTCAGAGTCAATGCAAGCGCCGAGTTACTGTTCTTCAGCGCTTCGTGCGATAGCCCGAAGGCGAGCAGGTTTTGGACTCGCAAAAGAACTTCATCGAGATCGAGTGGTTTGGTGACAAAATCATTCGCGCCTGCGCTCATTGCCTTTATCAGCGCGTCGCGCGACGCGTCAGCGGTGAGGACAATGACCGGCAGGAATTCGAGGGGCGTCTGCTCGGCGCGAATGGACGCAAGCAACGCAAACCCGTCAATATAAGGCATGTGAAGGTCGAGCATTACAAGGTCGGGCTTCCACTCACGCACCAGCGCGAGTACTTTGCGCGAGTCATTGAGCGCTCGAACATTTAGGTAGCCCGACCGTTGTAGTAGCCGGGTCATCAGTTGTACGTTTGCCTCTTCGTCATCGACGACAAGGATTCGTCGGTTGACGAAGACCGCGTCAATCACGAGCTCCGACCTCCGACTCAATGCACTGATCGATTATTTTCAAGAGCTCGTTTACGTCAATGGGCTTGGTCAAGTACGCCAGCGCACCTGCATTCATGAGACGCTGCACTTGACCCGGGGTCGCTTCGGCACTGATCACGACGACAGGGATGTTCGCGGTCAAGGGGTGGGTACGCAGCAGCTGCAACACTTCGTCGCCGTCGACGTCGGGGAGGTGCAAGTCGAGCAATATCAGCATCGGAAGACGATCCCGTGCCAACTCCAAACCCAGTCGGCCCAGCATGGCGGCGATCACCTCCACCCCCTCACGCCGGGACATCACTCGTTGCACGAGATTGATGTTGGCCATGTTGTTTTCGATATGTAGCACGGTGCGGCGCACCGCTATGTCACCCGGCACTTCTTGGGCGCGGCCAATGTGGCCAAGACGCTCGTAGCGATCGACCGGACCCTCAGCGATCGGGAGTTCGACCCAAAAAGTGCTCCCCTTGCCCTCGACCGTTTCGAAATCGAGTTGTCCTCCCATCGCTTCGGCAAGTTGACGCGACAGCGAAAGGCCGATTCCGCTCCCCTCGATGTTGCTGTTCTCTGCGCCGAGGCGGGCAAAGGGCGTAAAGATCTGTCGACGCTGCTCTGCGGTCAGCCCAAATCCCGTGTCGGTAATCATGATTTTCAGCCTCGTGATCTCTGATGGCACGCACGATATGGTGATCGAGCCCGCGTGCCGGTTGTACTTCACGGCATTGGACAACAGGTTCAGCAAGACCTGTTTCAGCCGGTGCCGATCTGCCAAGACGTATTCATGGCAGTCGTCGGGGGAAAAGTTGATACGTATGTCCCGTTGGTCTGCCAGCGACCGCATCAACCCGACGACCTCCTTCAAACTGTCATCCACGAGAACCGGTTCAGGCGACAGCGCCACGTCGCCTGACTCGATTTTTGCGATGTCCAGCACTTCGTTGATGAGCTTGAGGAGGTGTTGGCCGCCCTTGAGAATGTGCTCCACGGAGTCCTGCTGATCGGCGGTGAGACGATCAAGTTCGAGCAGTTGCGCGAAGCCGATGACCGCGTTAAGCGGCGTGCGTAACTCATGGCTCATGCGCGACATGAACTGACTCTTGTACTGATTCGCTTGTTCGGCGTCTTCACGGGCGCGAGATGCGAGAGTCTGAAGCCGTTGCTGCTCGTTGAGCGAACGCTCGAGAGAGGCCGTACGCTCGGCCACAAGTCGCATCGCGTAGGACCGCCGTCGAGCAAGACCTTCGAGGAGCACAGTTACGAGGCACGCCGTCAGCAGCCCACCCAAAAGCAGCGCCCATGGTGACCACTCCTCAATCGATCCCACCAAAGGCTGATTGGCACTCGTCAGTAACAGCCATTTGGAACTCCCCACCGAGAGAGATTCGCGATCAATTGTGCCCGACGGTGGGGCGCCGGAGATGAGAAGCAGGTCGGACTCGCGAGAGTTGGGCGAAGCGTAAAGCGCCAGGTTCACGTCACTGAATGGAGAGCCCTTTGGGGCCGGCCTTGGCGTGACTTTCCCGAGAGGGTCTTCATCGACCGCCACTTTTCCGCCCGAAGCGACGGCTATGACGAGCCATCGAGATGCGCCAGAACGAACGATGCCCGTCACAAGCGCACTCGAGGAGGCGGCACGGCGCAGCAACGCTTGGTCGGCAGCTTCAACCGCCGCCGGCAAAGTGTGGCCATCCTTGGCAAACTCCACGTACGCACCGTTTCGCTTCGTAAAGACGGCGACCGAAATTGATGATCCGGAGCCAGCGAGAGACTTTGCCACAAGCCGGAATGCGGATGAGTCCCCTGACGAGGCGATTTCTCCGCTGACGGGAAGCAAGGTGGTGATGCTCTGAAACGACTCATCGAGAAGGAGCGATAGCTCGGTAGCCCGTTCGTGCAGAATGGTGCGTTCATCGCTACTGACGACGCTACGCATCGTCAGTCCACAAGCTACCGAAGCGCCCGCGACGACGACCAGAACGACCAGCGATACGCGACTTAGCGCAGACCAGCGGCGAGACACGCGAGCCTCCTCGCGCGACCGGCCGACCCCGACATCGCGAGCGATATCCACTTACGCCCTCCTACGACCAATATCACAATTGAGCAATTCGTCTGTGCAATTACGTTTTGTACTACTCATTTGACGCTACCCCGTGCCGCCATCGTCACTGTGTTTCATCAACATTCAAAAAACTTTCCCGGACGTGAAGTACAAGAACACTGGAATTGGCGACCTGGAAGGAGCGCGACATCAGTCCGAACGTGATCTTTGGCGGCCCTTGAGTTCTCGAAGGTCTGTCACGGCGTGCCCGTCCCATTTCGATTCACATCAGCATTGGAAAACGGGAAAATCGGGTCAGCGTCGCTAGGCCATGCACTCCGACTGCTTCGCCTACTCGGAGGCGAAGTAATTGTTCGTCGACGGGACATTCGTGATTAACCATCTAGCCGTCTGGCTCTAAGAACATCTCGTTATTGCATCATCGAGCGACAAGTGGCAGCGGTTCGCATATTTGAAGGCCTCGGTCTTGAAGAAGGTTTCGTTATCAGGTTCTCTCGACCGGCCGGCCGTAATTAAACTTGAAGCTCTTATGATCGCCGACTCAAAGTCGACGGCGCTAGTTGGCCGAGAGGCGGCTTTGGCGTGACGGCGGCTTGTTGCACGTCTTGCCCACGAGTGAGAGCGGCTGGGGCTGCGCAGCGCCCGGTGGACCCGTCAAGCCTCGACTCGACCAACTGCATGACCAGTTTCCCGGCTCGGCGAGCGCTACGAAGAAGTCACGGGTCCATCCGGTTTCATAGACGGAGGGATTGTGCTCGCTATAGGGCAGTTGGACCGGAAAGCTGCCCTCCGCGTGCAAGGGCGAGAAGGATGCGCCCAATATCGGCCAGTTGGGGTTTATATCAAGTTGCATGCCTGTCACCGCACCCGCCGCGATCAACGCCTCACCCACCTGGGACTGCAGAACGCCTTTCATGGTCGCGACGTAGATCAGATTGCCCTGCATGTCCACACCGAGACCGCTTCGCGGCTCGAGTGGCTCTCGATTGAGCGGTGAACCCCAGCGCCTCCAGTCCGCAGCTGCGCCCGCGGGAGCCAGTGATCCTTTGAGAACCAGCGGGGAGAGATTCTGGCGGTAGCTGATTACCCGAAAGCCTTTGGTCGGGAAGCCCACACTTCCCCACGTTCCCATCTCCCATTCGCCCGCCGCATCCAGCGCGATGGTCATTAGGCCGCGAACCGGAGGCACCAAGGTCACACCATCGGCCATGGAGCCGCCAGCAAACGCGGACTGCTTGAAACCGCCATTGAAGACGGCGACGACGCCGGCTGGTCCTTCGGAACTCCAATCGATGGACGGACCAGCGTCTCTCGGTACTTCGGCAAAGTGATTGGGGTCGGTCGACCCTACGTGCCAGCGCAGCAAAGTAGTTCGAGCGTCGAGGAGTAAGGCCCGAAAGGTATCGGCACCAATTCTGATATTGCGGTACTCGACCATAACGCCTCGCCGCGATGAGCTGGCCACGGTCCAACCAGGCCGGACGCTCACAAGTGGCATTGAAGTCAACGTTGACGCGAGGGTCGTGTCCGCGCCAGACACTCGAGGAGACAATCCGTTCAGCACAATCGCGCAGACGCACGCGCCCACCGCGGCAGCGACGACGCTCCGCGTCAGGCGATCGCTGCTTCGTCGCAGGGCGCTGGTCGCTCGCACAACAAACTCTAACGTCCACCACAAGATTTCTTCTCAGTCGCCTCCACCACAGCGATTGGCGCTGGTCGTTTTCTCCACCCGAAGCACCACTTCTGAGGGACTGGTCACGTGCTCGGGCTTGACCAACAATTGAAGAGGATGAATCGACGACGTGCGACCTGTTAGGAGTGCTTGCCTCTCACAACCTAATTCGGGCCGCAGTCTTCTCTCACTTTTGGCACGTTATGCAGTGAGGGTCCAATGACGCCGCTATACATTCGCGCGATCTCGGGACGCTGATTTCCCAGGGCGCCGAGACTAGTGGAAGGCGCAGCACCTTCCAGCGAAATCCGGAGAAAACGAATTATCGTTGCCGATACGACGCCAAAGGCAGCCACGTCCACGCCGTCGAAGGGGGTGAGGTGATGAGCCCTTTGAAGTTCGAGGAACCACTTGTTGGATTGGTGAATGTTGTTGTAAAGGTGCGCGCCCTCTCGAAAAGGGTTGCACTGGTCGAGGAGGCTTTGCGCCACGAACAAATCGGGTCGACTGGCCTCGGCGGCGTACGACTGGGATCTGTCTTCGGCCCCCGAAAGGATGATTACCGCCCGATAGGCAATGCCGGTGCGCAAGCTCGAGTAGTTAATGCCCTGGGGGTTGAGGCCCTGGTCGTAGGCCAGCATCCCCACCGCCATCGCCCCATCGGAATGCCCCGCCAAGGCGATTTCCGAGGGCTCGACGAGGCCGCTGACGAGTGGGCAGTTTGATGTTTCGTTAGCTGACGCTGCGAGGACCGCCCTGGTAACAAAGGCGAGATCCCCTGGTTCGTTGGCGAGATCGTCTTCGGTGTTCGCCCTGGGCTGGGCGGCGACGGCGGGCGCGCTCTCGTCGGGAAAGAAGGGCGCCACGACAACGAATCCGGCTCGCACCCACGTATCCAACAGGGCCGCGTATGTGTCGGGCGTCACGTCGTAGCCGTGGGCGAAGACGATCATCGGATAGCCCCCATTTCGTGCCACGGGGAGTGCACCGGGCGTTTCCCCTGTTCCACCGTCAAAGGAATTCGTGGAATATCTGATTTCGGTCACCAGCGTGCGACTGGGTGAAAGGACTCGATACGGGGTCGTTGAATAGCTGAGCACCGAGCGGGTGTGATCAACGAACGTGCAGCGGGCTATTCCGACTCCGAAGAGCGCTGCGGGAGTTGAGAGGTGGTCACGGGAAGTCTCTGCGCCGAGAGGAACAGTCAGAATCATCGCAATAAAGCATGTCGTCGCCATCGCGAGCGAGCAGCGACGAGCGTTGCGGTAGCGGCGTCGGCGGCGTTCTGTTCGACGGCACCAAGTCACGTTCATCGAGTTTCGGCCTCAGATTTCATTGCGTACGATGAGAAATCAATCGCCCACGAGAAGGCTAATCAAACAGGTTCGCCGTGGTAACCCAGTATTCAGAACACGACTGCATCCATTAGGCCGAGCGCACAAAGAGAATGTACCGACAGATCTTGGTGCCAGATAGAGAGACCGCTGCCGACGCGATGGACCGGGAACTTTGGGGTGGCGTCTGACTGCGGAATTGATTCATTGGTCTGCGCCCACACTCTTGCCAGGAAAGGCTCCGAGGACTTAACTCGAAACGAGGACGCAGATTTGCGAGCTGACGAGGACAGTGGGTTCCGTTAGTTATACTCACAGGTATGACTTACCGTGTTGGCCCCAAGGGGCAAGTCGTGATTCCAAAATCGATTCGCGATCGTTTGGGGATCGCCCCTGGCGACGAGGTCGATGTTTCTCTCGACGGCACAGCCGTGCGGGTCGAGCCCGTGCGGGAGCAAACGAGTCTTCGCGGGAGCTTGGCGGGTCGAGGACTCCTCTCGGAGCTCGAAACGAATCACCGCGCAGAACGCGACCGGTGACCGAGTGCCTGGATTCCTGGGCCGTACTGGCCTGGCTCGAAGGTGAGGAGCCAGCAGCCAGTCGCGTGCAGGAAGCTCTCGTGAGCCGCCCGGTGATGAGTTGGATCAACGTGGGCGAGGTCGCGTACGTGCTCGAACGACGTGCTGGCCCTGACCGCTCGCGCGAGGTCGTGCGCGAGCTACGCCGTTTGCTGCATCTAGATCTTCCCACTGAAGAGCGAGTGATCGAAGCTGCCCGCGTGAAGGCGGGACACCCGATGGCGTATGCCGACGCGTTCGCGGTCGCTACTGCCCTTGCTCACGGAGCCGACCTTCTAACGGGTGATCCGGAAATCTTGCAAGGAGACGCCTCCTGGTCAATTGTGGACCTTCGTCGCTCGTGACCATCGACGCTTTTGTTGCAGTGAGACAGCACGGGCGTAAGCCGGAGCGATCGAAATTGGAAGGATGGGAGGCTGCCCCTACTGAGGATGAGGATTTCCTACCGTCCGTTGTACCGTCGGCGAGGTTGAATATATACGTTTAGTGAAGAGCGCCACCGTGACTTCAACTGTGACGAGCTCCTACATCAGACTGATGCCGATGGCCGCGCCAACGAGGACGAGGACGGCACCGCCGATCAATTCGCTACGTGCCCCGAGCCTCGCCCCGAGTTGCCCACCGATCTCGAGGCCCAGCAACGAGAGCGCAACACTGACCGCAGCGATGGTGACTGCAGCGACTAGGAGGTTCACGCGATACGCGCCGAGGGCGAATCCGATGACGATATTGTCGATGCTCAACGCTCCGCCAATCAGCACGAGCCGCCGGACGGTCAGTTCTGGGCTCTTGGCACCGTCCTCGTCGCCGAGAAGTTCAGTCACGATGACGTACGCTCCGGCTAGGCCGAGCAGTACGCCCGCCACCGGTTTGGCAGTGCCGCCCAGACCGTGGGCCAGAGAGCGCCCAATAAGAAGACCGACGACTGGCATGACGGCTTCGAAGGTCCCGAAAATCAAGGCGACTCGAAGGCGCAACCTTCGATCGACTCCGGAGAATCCGAGGGCCGTTGATGCAGCAAAATTGTCTAGGCCCACCGACATTGCAACCAAGAACAGTGCGATCACTTCCATAACGTAATTTGTGACAGATCTGCAGAGAGCACTTGACGTCGTTCCAGTTCCGATTGGCGCTTCCAAAGGTCTTCGAAGGCAGCTTCTTACGAGTGTCGGCCGCCTGGTGCGAGGTGACGAAATTCGTGATCCTTCGCTGGCCTCAATCTCGATCTGCTCCATTTTTGCAACCCGTTGCAGCGGCCACGACGCATCTGATGAGCGAGTCGTGCACGAAAGTCGGCTGAAGAGCTAATGACATTTATTGGCTGTGATTTAGCTGAGAAGTTCTCGGTGCGCACCGAGTTCGATGGTACGGACCGGACACGACTCGAACAACAAAGTCGTTCCGCCGCCGCAAAATTGCGCGTCTCTAGCGGCGTGTGATCCTTTGGAACTACTCTCACGTCGAGCGGTGCGCATTTCTACCAGTCGCTATCGTCAGGATCGATCGGCCAACTGCCGGGAAACAGCTGGAGGATAGATGGACGAGATTGAAATTCCTTCACTTGATGCGACACGCTTTGATTCGATACTGGAAACCGATCAGGCAGAAGAGTTCGCCACACGCCTACGCGCAGCCTCGTCCCAACTAGACGGCCACACCTACTGGCATATCAACTCCACCGCGGCGGGGGGCGGCGTGGCCGAGATGCTGCAGTCGGTCCTTTCCTACCTTCGAGGTGGCGGCATTAACGCGCGGTGGGCGGTGATTGAGGGTGATGAGGAATTCTTCGTGGTCACTAAGCGCATCCATAATTTTCTCCACGGTTCGAAAGGCGATGGTGGTTCCCTGGGCGAGGCCGAGCGGGCCGCCTACGAGCTCGCCCTTGGTCACCAGTTCAAAGACCTCGAAGCCCTCGTGCAACCGGGCGATGTGGTCGTCCTTCATGATCCACAAACGCTTGGAATGGCTCCTCATCTCCGCGAACTTGGCGCATCGGTCATCTGGAGCTGTCACGTGGGAACCGATGAGCCAAACGAATTCGCTCATAGTGCGTGGGAGTTCCTCGCGCCGTACGCACGCCTTGCCCAACGGGTGGTGTTCTCCCGACGAAGCTACGCGTGGGATCTACTCGACCCCACCCTCGTCGAGGTCATCGCACCGTGCATCGACGCGTTCTCGCCGAAAAACCAGCGCCTCACGGCCGACGTGGTCGCCGCCGTCTTGGATCAGTCGGGCGTTGTACCTAGTGGATCGTCTGGGCCGGCGAGCTTTCATCGTCAGAATGGTGATGAGGCGGTCGTCAAAGCCAGAGCCGTGATGTTAGAAGAGGAGCCCGTGCCTGCGGGCGCCAAGCTCGTGACGCAAATATCACGCTGGGACCCGCTGAAGGATCACTTAGGGGTCATGGTCGGATTCTGTGAGTACGTGCCAGAAAGCATTGACGCCCATGTGGTGCTCGTGGGACCATCGCCCGAATCCGTCACCGACGATCCCGAGGGCGGCGACACGCTCGACGAGCTTCGCAAGGCGTGGAGCCAGCTCCCCGATGCGTCCCGCGAACGCGTCCACATCGCGTGTTTGCCGATGGACGACCTCGCGGAGAACGCGGCGATCGTGAACGCCCTGCAGCGGCGCTCCGACGTGATCATCCAAAAGAGCTTGGCCGAAGGCTTCGGTCTGACGGTCGCCGAAGCGATGTGGAAAGAGACGCCGACTGTCGCGTCTGCGGTGGGCGGAATTCAGGAGCAGATCGAAGACGGGGTCAATGGCCTCCTGGTCGATCCGCATGACCTTGAGCAATTTGGCCGAGCGGTCTCCGGCCTGCTCGAAGATCCCGATCGCGCGCGCGAGCTCGGTCGCCGAGCCCATATCAGTGTGCGCGATCACTATCTCGCACCCCATTATTTAGCCCGCTTCCTAGAGCTCGCGATGTCGGTGAGTTGATGGGCGATCTCGAGCAGCGTCGGTAGAAGAAAGAAAGGGAGCATCGTGCTGTTCAGCTTCTTCGTCGTCTGCAGCGTCGGTCTCGCGTTGGCGATAGTTCTCCTCGCGCTCGCGGGCGAACGCCTTCGGTTCGCTTCGCGAATCTCCGGCGTTGTACTCGCCGCTGTCGTGTGCTTCGCCGCGGGTTGGATTGCCTCCGAGGTCTGGGGACTATCTTCCGGGCCTGTTGACGTCGCAGAGATCTACAGCTTCGGGGTGATCGTCGTCGTCATCGTGCTCCGGCCGGTGTGGAACGCTATCGGCCAAGTCTTCATGGGCAGCGTCGTCGCGGCCGCGCTCGCGTATTTGACTTTCGCGGCCTCCATCACGGTCGACGGAAACCTCTCGATAATTGGCGCCGCGGCTTCTGCTCTGTTGTTCCTCCTCGAACTGACTGCTCTCTTTCTCTCCTGCACCTTCGCCTTTGAGACCTGCGATGTCATCTGCAGGGTCCGGCACTCACGACAGTTCCCCGAACCCGATCAAAACTATCGACCCAAGGTATCGCTGCATATCGCCGCCTACAACGAACCCCCAGAGATGCTTATCGAAACGATAAGAACCGCCGAACAGATGAACTATCCCAACTTCGAGATCGTTGTCATCGACAACAACACGCCGGACCCTGATGTATGGTTCCCGGTCGAGCAGTACTGCGCGGACAGGCCAAACGTGACGTTCGTCCATGTCAACCCGTGGCCCGGATACAAGTCCGGCGCGCTCAACCTAGCTTTGAGCGACCACACCGACCCCGGCGCCGAGATTATCGGCGTTATCGACTCGGACTATCTCGTTGACCCGAACTGGCTGGAAGAGACTGTCGGATTCTTTTCTGACCCCAACCTCGCCTTCGTCCAGACCCCGCAGGACTACCGCGGCTACGAGGGCAGCACGTACCTCACCGCCTGCTACGACGCCTACCGGTATTTCTTCGCCACCGCAATGCCCTCGCGCAATGAACGCAACTCGATCATCTTCGCGGGCACGATGGGTCTGCTGCGGCGAAGTCTGCTCACCTCCATCGAGGGCTGGGATGAGTGGTGCATCACTGAGGACGCCGACACGTCTCTTCGGCTGCTGCGCGCGGGTTACTCAGGCTTGTTCCTCGGGAAGAGCTTCGGGCGGGGCATCATGCCGCTTACCTTCACCTCACTCAAGAGCCAGCGATTCCGGTGGTGTTTCGGTGGCATGCAGATTCTGCGCCAGCACTGGAAGAGCCTGATGCCCTGGGATCGCTCCCCGGACAACCACCTCTCGATCGCCCAGCGTTTCGATTACTTGGTTGGCGGGTTGCAGTGGATGAACGATCTCGTCTATCAGGGCTTCACCATCGTGCTCCTCACGGTCGCGAGTCTCCTTCTCGCCGGCGATACGGTGGCGATTCGACCGCTCATTGGCCCGACGGTGCTTCTTCCTGGCACGCTTCTCGCTGCTGGCCTACTGCGCGCTGTGTGGGCGCTTCGTCAAAGAACCGGGGTCACCTATCGGCGCGCGGTCTTGGCGTTCTTGAACTGGTTGTCACTTTCGTGGACGGTCGCCATCGCCTGCGTTCAAGGCCTTCTTCGTCGCGAGGGCGTCTTTCTCAGAACGCCGAAGACGGACTCCCACGACAAGCTGTCGGCTGCGTTGCTGGCCGCTCGAACCGAGACCATGATCTTGGTGCTGCTATGGGGATCGGGTATCGCGTTAGGCATCGTTGCTCATCCCACGGTATTACTGCTCGCCCTCCTGGCCTGGCAAGGCGTCGTGTATGCCTCTGCGCCACTGATGTCATGGCTCGCACAGCGGACAAACTTAACGCCAGAGCTCGAGCGGCGTCGACGCACCGAGCGAGCTCGCGAGCGGCTGGTGACCGTATTGCGGCCAGTGGCGATCGGTTCGGCTGCACTCGCCACCGCGGCGGCGTGCACGTTTGTCGTTGTCGTCGCCCTCGGCACGAGCAACGCCGGCCATCCCAGGAATCCTTTCACCGTGCCCCAACGTTCCGGCACGAAGGGTCCGTTTGGCGTCCCGGTGTCGAAGCACACCGCTTCTTCGACAACAACTACCACCACGACCACCTCCACGACCGTGCCGTCCTCGAGCACGACCACCACCACCGGGCCGTCCTCGAGCACGACCACCACGACCGGGCCCTCCTCGAGCACGACCACCACTACCGGGACTTCCTCCAGCACGACTTCGACGAACCCGTCGACCACCACCACTGTGGCGCCGTCGACCACGACCACGACCAAGCCGCCGTCGACTACCACCACGACCAAGCCGCCGTCGACTACCACCACCACTGCGGCGCCGACCACCACCACTACGGCGCCATGAGCTTCTTCGCGGGTGCCGCGGCTGCGCCCGAGAGCACGTCCTTCTCGAGCCCGTTCGCGCCGCCGACGGCGTCCAACCATGGTGATGACCATCTTCTTGCCAGTTGACGAGAACAGCGCACCTGGACAAAAGGACGATCGTGCGGCGTGGAGGCGCGTATGTGCCTTCGAAAGGGCGCTATGGCGCTTCGGTGGGCGTTGACCGACACGCTGATAAGAGCACTGCGGATGGCAGCGATGCTCCTCTTCGCGGGGACGATTGCCGGAACGCTTGCCCTGCACACCTCGGATCCCTCGAGCGGCCTGGACCGAAGTCAAAACCCTCTCACCGTGACGGGAATTCACGTGGTTGGCTCCACGCTCGTCAACGATGCGGGCACGCCCATCCGGCTGATCGGTCTCAACCGCTCGGGCACCGAGTATGCGTGTGCGCAGGGTTGGGGTATCTTCGACGGCCCGAGTGGTCCGTCCGTCATCAGCTCTATGAAGTCGTGGTATGTCAACGCGGTGCGGATCCCTCTGAACGAGGATTGCTGGCTCGGGATCAATGTTCCGCCCAAGTTCTCCGGCGCTGTCTACCGCGCGGCAATTGAGCGCCTCGTCCAGCAGCTTTCCACTCAGGGAATCGTCGCGATTCTCGATCTGCATTGGAGCGCTCCCGGTTCAGCGCCAGCCGAAAGCCAACAGGAGATGCCCGACACCCACTCCGTCGCGTTCTGGCGCTCGCTGGCAGAGACGTTTCGAACCAACGCCCGGGTCGTCTTCGAGCTATACAACGAACCCAACGCTGTGGCCTGGCAGTGCTGGGTATCGGGCTGCCAGATGCCCGGGGGTTGGCGCTCTGTTGGCATGCAGACCCTCATTAACGTGGTGCGCGAGACGGGTGCCTCGCAGCCGGTCATAGTCGACGGGCTGCAGTGGGCAAATGATCTCTCGGGATGGCTGTCGCACCCGCTCATCGATCCGAAGCACCAGCTCGTCGCCGGGTTCCATGTCTATCCCCAAAACAGTTGCGTCACGGCGACGTGTTGGGAAACAACCGTAGCCACCGTGGCAAAGACCGTTCCCGTTATCGCCACCGAAGTGGGAGAAGATGACTGTTCGGGCGCCTTCTTCACCAAGTTTGTCGATTGGGCCAACCGTCGACGGATCTCCGTGCTCGCATGGACGTGGAACGACAATCAAGGCTGCCGCTCACTTATTCGACACCCTGATTCGGGTGCCACTACCTACGGCCTCGCGGTCCGTCGCGATTTTGAGCGGATCGCACGCTGAGTCTTTCAAGTCCTCGGTGCCTCGGATGAAATTTTCTCGTAGTGTTCGCGCCACGTTCTAGAGGACTCGATCATCCACGCAAGGGCGACGATCGAGCGACGAGGTGCCAAGACCGAGCGCCTGGGCTTCATGCGGGAGTGTTACTCACTTCCAATTCAGTGACCGCGCGAACACGCGACGGTTATTGAAAAAATGCACGAGTCGGTGTTAAGGCGCCATCTGCTTGCCACGGACGGGAACGCCCCACCCGATAGCGAAATCTCTCCTAGCCGTGAGGCTACGCACTGACTCCGAGTACTCACTCGAGGGCCTGGGACAACGCCTACTATCAGCACATTTAGTTGGTCGACTCGTCTTTGATTGACGGCTACCCAGTCTTTCCTATCCAGCAATCAGTCCAGCTATATAGTGATTCTGAGGCGTCTGGGCCCCGCCTCCTACTGTTTTGGCCGATGGCCAAGACGACGGGAGGTCGAATGGAAACGGTTATTGGCCCCGACGTAGTGACAATGGGTGCGGGCTGCCCGCTAGGCACTTTCGATCGCCGCGCTCTCGACACCGTCGTGAAAAGCCGGTTGAAGCCCGTACTGCGTGGCCGCACCTTCGTCGGTCCACTTGTGCTTGACTCACGTTGTACGCACTGGCGTCACGTACTGTTCACACCGAGAGAGAATTTAGTTAGCGAGCGACGAGGTTCGACCCGAGGCTGCACCCACTTCGAACAGGGATGCTATCGATGACTGACGAGAACACGAGGGGCTCCGGTTCACTCACCCCACGAGATGCCACGGAGGCCGACACTCAGCGAGATGCCCTCAATCCATCGCCCGACGGGGTGGCAAATTGGCTAGTGCGGGGCGTGGCGCGGGGGCATGGCAACATGGCGATCGCGATCGCGGTGGTGGCCTCCTTCGCCGTCGTGGGAGTGCTCATTGTCGGCCTCGGTCTCCTGATCACTCACGTTCTCGAGCACGGCTCGATCGGCGTGTGGGATCACCACGTCAGTCAGTGGCTCGACCGGCGGCGAACTCGTCAATGGGACCGCATCACCGGCGATATAACCGACGTGGCCGACACATTTGAGGTAGCCGGCGTCGGCGCAGTCGTGACGATTTTTCTCCTCTTTCGACGATGGGGACGACGCGCGTTCCTCCTCGTCGCTGGTCTGGCCATCGAGCTCTCCGTCTTCTTAGCGGCCAATAAAATCGTCGCACGTCCTCGTCCGGCGGTGAGCCATTTGGGGGGAACGCCGTCGACCTTCAGTTTCCCGTCGGGCCATACGGCCGCCACGGTCGTTCTCTACGGGGGCATCGCGGTGATCGTGACGGTAGCGAGCTCGCGACGATGGCCTCGTATCACGATGTGGGCCCTCGCCGTTGTATTAGCGGTGGCCGTTGGCTTGTCTCGGGTGTACCGTGGCGAGCATTACCCGACCGACGTCCTGTCCGGGTTGCTTTTGGGAGTTGGATCCCTCTCGGCTGGCATATTCATCATTCGAGTGGCCGGCGTCAATCGCTCCACCATTTCTAAGAGCACAAAGATACAGATCTCGCCCGCGAGCGCGGGCCGAGCGAACCAGGCGGCGCCATGAAGTCGATCGCCGTCATTGCCCACAGGAACAAAACACTCGGCGGGGGTCTCGTGGAGTTGCGACGGGTCTTGGCCGATCGGGGCGTTCCCGATCCTCTCTGGTACGAAGTGTCGAAGAGCGCTCAAGCTCCCAAACGGGCGCGTCAAGCGGTGGCCGAGGGGGCGGACCTGCTTTTTATTTGGGGCGGGGACGGGACCATCCAGCGCTGCGTTGACGCCGTGGCCGGAGAAGACGTGGATCTAGCGCTCTTGCCGGCGGGCACGGCGAACCTATTGGCGAACAATTTGGGCGTCCCCATCAATCTGACTGCGGCCGTCGACGTTGGTCTTTACGGCAACCGACGCCGCTTAGACGTCGGAGTATTGAACGGCGAGCGCTTCGCCGTCATGGCGGGCGTTGGTTTTGACGCCGTCATGATGCGCGACGCCGATGGCGAGTTGAAGAGTCGTCTTGGTCGCCTGGCCTACGTCTGGACCGGCGCGCGCGCCACGCACATGGCGAGTCGCAAGGTACGGATCGAGATCGATGGAGAACCCTGGTTCAAGGGCACGGCCAGCTGTGTCTTACTGGGCCAAATGGCCGAGCTCGGCTCTGGCATCGTCGCTTTTCCCGATGCGCAACCCGACGACGGACTGCTCGAGGTGGGCGTGGTCAGCGCGAACAGCGTGTTGGAGTGGACCCGAGTGCTGAGTCGACTGGTAATCAAAGACGCCAAACACTCGCCGCTGGCGCAGATGGGCCGAGGGCGCAAGGTAAAGATCTCTCTCAACAAGCCCACGACCTTCGAACTGGACGGGGGCGCTCGTAAGGAGAAGAGGAAATTCCGAGCCAGCGTTGAACCTCGTGCCATCACCGTGTGCGTGCCAAAGAAGGGGGATAGATGAGCAGCGCCACACTCGTTCCTGAAACCCGTGATCTGAGCGGCGACGACGCGTGGGCGTTGCTTAAGCGCACCGGTTGGGGTCACCTCGCCAAGGACGCCTATAAACGCTTACGCGTGGCGGATGGTTTCAGTCACGTTCGCTCGTTGGCCTTTTTGATCTCTCTCGTTGCCATCGAGGGATTAATTGGCGTTGTCGGTCTCGCGAGCGTTCTGCATAAAGGCGCAGTCAGCGCGATGATCGACGCGACGGTGCGCCGCACCGTTCCCGGGCCAGCGGGCCAAGTACTCACTACCGCCGTGACCCAAGCCCACCGCGTGGCCGCGGAACATCACTACAACGCTCTCCTCTTCGGTCTAGTCGGTGCCCTCGTGGTGGCCACCACCGCGATGGGACAACTCGAACGCGGTCTCAATCGCATTTACGGGGTTGAGCAGGACCGCCCCACCCTGAAGAAGTACGGACTGGCGCTGTTTTTCGCACTGAGCGTCGGCGCACTGGGGGCGGCAGCCTTCGTGTGCTTAGCGTTTGGTCGGAACCTCTTTTTCTCTCTCCACAACCACGCGCTCACGTCGGTGTGGGGGGTGGCGCGCTGGCCTCTTGGCGTGGGATTAACCGCGATTGCGGTCACCGTGCTCTTTCGCTGGTCACCGCGTCGCCGCCAGCCCAGCTTGTCGTGGCTCGCCTTCGGCTCTGGGCTCTCGGTGGTGTTGTGGGGGTTGGCGACAGTGGGCTTGGGTCTGTTCTACGCCTCGAGTTCCTCATTCGGAGAGACCTACGGCCCACTGGCTGGGGTCGTGGCATTGCTCGTGTGGAGCTTATTGTCGAGTTTTTCCTTGTTTTACGGGGCGGCAGTGGCGGCTCAACTCGAGGCACTCCGAACCGGGGAGCCGATGCCCCAGGACGCAACAAAGGTGGCGGAATCAGATCCGGCGAGTGATTCAACTCGAGAGGAGGCGGTATCGAGTGACCGGTGACCGCCCTCACCCCTCGGTGTTGGATGCGGACGAACGGGTCAGCCCTTCACGACGCACGCTGGAAGGAGTGGTGGGTATCCCGGCGACCGAGGGCAATCGAGTCACGGTTCTGCGTAATGGGTACGAAATTTTCCCGGCCATGCTGGACGCCATTCGGGGCGCCGAGCGCACGATTGATTTTCTCACCTTTGTCTATTGGAAGGGCGAGATCGGCACCGAGATGGCGGAGGCTCTTTGTCGTCGAGCCAAGGCCGGAGCGCGCGTTCGGGTGCTCCTGGATGCCTGGGGGTCGCGGCCGATCGAGCCACGTCTGGTCGACGACATGATCGAGTGCGGGGTCCACTTGCGCTGGTTCCGTCCGTTGCGTCGGCTTCGCCTCGGAGAGGTTAACCACCGCACGCATCGTAAAGTCCTCGTCGTCGACGAGTCAGTGGCCTTCACCGGCGGCGTAGGCATTTCGGACCTCTGGAACGGCGACGCGCGCAACGAACACGAATGGCGCGACACTCACTTCAAAATCGAGGGGCCGGCGGTGGACGGCTTGCGCGCAGCGTTTCTCGACAATTGGGCCGAGACCGACCAGGCCATCTTTGAGGCCGAATTCGATCGGTTCCCCACTCAACTCGCGCTGGGCCAGAGCGTCATTCAGTGCGTGCGCGGCGCTTCGTCAGCTGGCGGAAGTGATCTGGCCAGTGTTTTTCGGACCCTCTTGCAGTTGGCCCAGCGCCAGTTACGCGTCACCACCGCCTACTTTGTGCCCGACGACGATCTGACCCAGCGTCTCTGCGACGCGGCCACGCGCGGGGTTCGGGTACAAATCTTGCTGCCCGGACCTTTCGCCGACAAGCGCTTCGTGCAGCTCGCGGCTGAAGTGGACTACGCGGGCCTGATTGAGTCCGGTGTCGAACTGTGGAACTTCCAGCCGTCGATGATGCACGCCAAAATCATGACCGTGGACGGCCTCGTCGCCAACGTGGGGTCAGCGAATTTTAACAATCGCTCACTCCACTTCGATGAGGAGATCAACATGGTGATCTTCGATCCATCGGTCGTCGACACTCTCGATCGCCACTTCGACAGCGATCTTGAACGAAGTGTCCGAATCGATCCTCGCCGCTGGAAGCGGCGCCCGCTACTCCAACGCCTCAAAGAACGGCTCGTCGCTCCACTTCGCGGCGTCTCGTAGTTAGTTGCGCGATGCTGATACTTTCGATCACTCTGCTCGTGGTCATTATCCCGGGCCTCGCCGCCGGACTCGTTGCCTACCGATGGCCTCAGGTCGCCCCGACGGCTCCCAAAGTAAACGTCGAGCAGATCACAACCGAAACTCGCCGTCATCCGCGACTGGCCGCTTTCATCCGATCACGGCGTGATCCAGGCTCCATTACTGGTCTCCTTTTGAGCGCCGCGGTCATCGTGTTCGTCCTCGGCAGCGTCGCGGTAGCCCTCGTACTCGTCATGATCCACACCAACACCGGATTCGCGCGACTCGATCGGAGCGTCAGCCTGTTCGGCGCGCACCACGCGACGGCTCTTTCGACCAAATTTCTGCGGTTCTACACCCAGCTCGGTGGCGCGTTGGTCATCGTCCCGCTGGCCGTCATCGTGGCCATCGTGGAAACGATCCGCCAGCGATCGATCGCGGTCATCACGTTTCTCACCCTCGTCGTAGGGGGACAGTTCCTGGTCGCCAACATCATAAAGTCGATTGTGGACCGGACTCGGCCCGACTTTGATCAGCTGACCGGATTTTCCGGGTCGTCATTTCCTTCCGGGCACGCCGTCGCCGCCGCGGCGTGCTTAGCGGCCTTCGCTCTGGTGATGGGCCGACGGCGCTCGCTCAAGGTACGTGCGCTGCTCGCTGGTTTGGCCGTCGGTCTCGCCACGGGAATTGCCTGCTGTCGGGTCATGCTCGGTGTGCACTGGCTCACCGACGTGCTCGGCGGGTTGGCGCTCGGCTGGGCCTGGTTCGCGCTCTGCTCCATCGCCTACGGCGGATATCAACTCAGATTCGGCGCTCCGACGAAGACCGCTGAAGAGACGGCCACCTCCTGAAGTACCCGACGCACACGGAACTCGGTGGTACGTGACGTTACAGACGAAACGCGCGCGGCGCGGGGCGATCCGCGAAACCTCAATGCCGTACGCCAAAACTGCTCGAGAAAGAACCCGTGTCGGAGGCCAGTGCAAAATCGCCGTTGCGCGATAAAACTCCACCAAGTTGACTCGTAAAAGTCCATCAAAACTAGAGGTGCCGCCTCATCTCGCCGAGACAACTCGTACAGCTACGAGTCCCTCGAAGCCGACACATTATTTGAGCGGTCGAAAAGGCTTCGAGGAACTGTTCACGTGAGTTGAACTCAAAAGAGCCACCGCGACCTCGTTCAATCGTTCTCCACGGCGTAGTCCCAGTTGGCGACGACGTGCCGGTGATCGGGGGCCCACTGCATCATCCCCTCGCCCACGAGCTCATAGGCCCGCAGCTTGAACGTGATCATCTCTCCCGGGTGGATAAAACGAGGCGGCGCCTTCTCACCCGGCACCAAACCCATTAACAACACGGAGTCCAGATGATCCACCGAGTGAAAGTCGGCGACCGAAACGGGCACGCGGGCGCTGGCGTCCTTCATCGTCACCGTCCACGTGCAGGTGGTCGCCGTGGGCTGATCGGGTAGTCCTTCCCCGGGGACGACCGGACCGCTCACGGTGACGCGCACGTGGTACGAGGGCGTGTCGACGATGACCGGCAAGCCTTCAATTTGTAGCGCCGGTTTGGCCATGGTCCCCGTCAACGCCGCATCGACGGTGGGGTGGAGCGTCTTCTTGGGCAAAAAGGAGGGGTAGACGGCGCCCGACGTACCACATCCCGCCAGGGCCAGGGCGCACAGCGCCACCACAATCGCGCGCGTGGGGCCGAGTCGAAAGACCCGACCCCCCAGGCGTTGAGAAGTGGCTGACGGACCGCTCATCGACGAGATCTTCTTATCCGTTGGTGCCGTTGGAACCATTCCGCCCCGGCACGCCAGGTGCTCCGTTGCCGCCATTGGCGCCGGGGCCGCCGGGTTTGATGCCGACCCCGTTGCCGCCGTTGCCGCCGTCGCCGCCGTTGCCCCGCGTGCCGTCACAGGGTGCAGTATCGGCGGGCGCCGTGGGAGATCCACTGGAAGTCAACCAGACGCCGCCGCTCCACTCTTCGGGAGGACAAGCCCCGTTGCCGCCGTTGCCGCCGTTGCCGCCAGAGCCCGTCGAGGTCGTTCCTCTGCCGCCGTTACCGCCGTTGCCGCCGTTGGTTCCACAACCCGCCGATCCGCCGGTTCCGCCAAGGCCACCGTGGTGCCCCTCGCCGATCAGACCGTTGGGTCCGGTTCGTCCGAGCCCGACAGCGTTCGGGCAGTACAGGGCGGTGGAGCCCGAGCCGCTCACCGCGTTGTAGCCCGGAGGCGTGGCCACCGTCGTGAAGGACTGCGCGCTGAAAACCTCGGGACCGAAGGGAGCTAGTCCCGCTTGTGCGGCGTAGCCGATGTGGCCTTCGCCGTCGAGGCCACCGCACACCGTGCCAACCACCAGGGGCGTGTCCGCGTTGGAGGGGTTGGTGCAGGTCTTGCCGGTGAGTAGCAGATCCTCCATCGTGCGCAAGGTGCTGTAGTGGTTGTAGTACGTGCTGGACACGGTGCCGGGCTTAATGAAGGGGCTAATCAGTACGGTCCCCGTGTCGCCACCACCCGGCGTGAAGTCGCTGGGGTCGTACAGGGGGTCGGCCGTCAGACAGCCGGCCGTCGTCGCCGCAGCCGTCGCACTGGCGCAGGTGGTGCCGACGGTCGAGGTCGCGCCCTCTGCGCTCAGGGTGATGTTGGCGTCGAGCGTGGCGCTGAGAGCCACTGGTCGACCGGCATCGTTCAGCAGCTGGAATGTGCCGATCCAAGGCTTGGCGTAGTTGTTCGACGACGTCGCGACGCTGGAGTTCGAGGTCAAGGACACCGGTCCGGTGTCACTCACCGCACCGACAAAAGTGTCGGGTGGGATGCCGGGGCCTGAGACCAATCGGCCGGTGTCGTCCGCGTTGATCTTCGCGTCCACGACCATGCTCGAGCCCGCCGAACCGAGACCCGGTTCCGTCGTCGCCCCGGGCGATCCACTGACGTTCGGACTTTCCCCGGTCAGTCCGGTCGGGCGATCGATGAAGGCGGCCGCGCCCGGGCCCGGTTGGAGTTGCTGGCCCGAACTCGTCGTGACTTCGGGATCGTTGGGGCCTGTCGGTTCGGTGTTCACGTTTGTGCCGTTAATGTTCTCCCCCGCCTGGTCGGCGAGGATACCGTAAGCACCGTAGAGAGAGTCAGCTCCTGGTGCGGTCGTGCCCGACGAAGCGAAGGTCGGCTGGTCGGCCGGCGCCGACGCCGTCGTTACGTCGCCCGGCGCGGGGACGTTGTTGAAGCTGTTCCCAACGGTGAAGGGCGGGTTGGCCTCGTCAAAGGTGATGTCGATGAGTCCCCCGTCGGCGAAGGCCGCCGACTTTTCGATGAGCGGAACGTAGTAGCGAAGGAAGAGGTCCGCGGCGTAGAGACCGCCGGTGTAGTTCGCCGGCGTCGTCGCCTCGGGGTCGTAGGGGGCAAGCCCCGTCGGGGTGTAGTCCGGCGTTCCGTTGGCGTTGAAGGCTCCCGAGAGATTGTTGCCGGCGCAGGTGGCGTCGTGCGCGTCGCTGCAGTTGTTGGGGGTGATCCAGTTGAAGGCGGGAACTTCGCTGGCCGGAAGAGTCAGGTCGTGCGCGAGACCGTAGGTGGGGTCGTCGAGGTTGGTCACGTGGTTAGCGTCGCAGTTGGTGTCCGTCGCTCCGCTCGTCGGGGCGCTGGAACCGTCAAACTCCGTGGTGTTCGGCTCGTTGAGCGCCGGCTGCGCCGGGTAGCTCACGCCGTTCTGGGTTCCCGCGGACTCACCGGTCAGTGACGTAAACCACCCCGTGGGGAAGTGCTTGGCCACGAACTGGTCGGCCGGGTCGCCGTTGCCCCCGGCGTTGGCGGGCTGGGCCCCGGTGTAACTCGTCACGTCGCCACCGGGAGAGACGAGGTTGGTGGGACTGGTAACGGGGTTGGAGGTGCTCAATCCCGGGTAGCCGCAAGCGCCGTCATCGCGCCCGGGAACCGTGTCGCTGACTCCGGGCGTGGAGCCGGTCACGTAGGTCGCCGAGCCCACCGGTTGTGCGCCACCGAGGTCCTGGGCGTACCCCTTCCACGGCACTCCGGCGGCGTTGAACTGGTTGAACATGGTCGGCGCGTCGGTCGGATAGACGCAGCCGTTGTTGGCCAGGGGCGCGTCGACACCGCCGTGTACTAACAGTTGTCCGTAGTTACCGTTTCCAGTGGCGGTGGGGTTCGGGGTGGTGGTGTTGGTGTGACCGGCGTCCGTCGTGCCGTCGGTATCGGTCGTCGCGCCCACGGTACCGTTGGTGATAATGCCACTGTTGTTGTTAGTCATGTTGGCCGTGGTCGAACAGTCATCTTGGACCGCGTAGGAAGGGGCCTGGCCCGACACCATCGAAACGTAGTTGTCCATGCTGAAGTGACCGGTGCCGTAGTAGTTCGTAAGTAGCGCGCCTTGTTGGGGCAACGTCTGCCACAGGTACGAGTTCTCGTTGAGGCCCGAGAAGCTCTCGTCGTAGGACTTGTTTTCCAGAATGATCAGCCACACGTGCTTGACGCCACCGACTGGCGTACCGGTCGAGGAAATGACGCATGTCTCTTGGAAGGGCGAAGCACCCTTGGGAGTCTGGAGACTGCTCCCCGCCGGACAGGCCGTGGGCGTGGCGGACACCGCGGTCGTCCCCACGAAAGCCGTTGCGAGGCCCACCCCAGAAATCGTGGCCATCAATGCGGTGACTAAAAGTCCGATCGCCCAGGGGCGTCGCTTGGCTGAGTGCAAAAGTTTCATGAGCCGCACCGTAGCCAGCGCAGATTACGTAGGGTCTCCCGGCGGTTGAATGAATTGGAGCTTCTCTGTGACTAGTTGGGGCCACTATGACGGCCGTGTGAATCACGTCCGAAGAGCCTGTGGCGAGCGCTCAAACGCGCCGCGTCAAAGATTCAACCTCGAAAAAATCAATCCCGCGCGGAGGGATCCGACCTCAACAGCTCGAACTACTGGCACGCTTGGAGTGAATCGGGGGCGTCTCTTTGGTTCCGGTTTCGGTCGTGGGAAAGGATTAGGAGTCTTCGACGAGCAATGGTCCGCGGTATTTGACAGAATTGCATGGTGGAGGCACCCCCAACGCTTACCCGAGCCGTGGCGTCCGACGAGACGTCGAGTTCTCGGCATCTGATCTGCACCATCGCGACGCCCAATTACCTGGGGCAGTTCCTCTCCCTTGGTCGCTCGCTGGCGCTCGCTATGCCCTCGGTGGCGTTCCGAGTGCTCGTTCTTCAAGACTGCGACGACGTCGGACCGGTGCAAAAGCGCATCGACGAGTATCTCTCCGACCTCAACAGCGGAGCTGACCACCAAGCGCTACTCCTCGACCAGTGCGACTGGCGGGACTTCGACGTCGAGTCGGCGGCGCTGTTCTACTCCATTCTTGGCTTCGCCACCTCGATCAAACCCGCACTCCTTCGATCGTTTCTCGAAGAGGGCTGGCACCGAGTCACCTACTTAGACCCCGATATCCAAGTCTTTCACGACTTCAGTGCCCTGCTCGACGACGACCGCTCGGTGTCGCTCACCCCCCACTTTCTCTCCGACATTCCCGATGATGGCTTTCGGCCCTCGACGAACGACATCTTGAAGGCGGGATTCTTTAACCTCGGCTTCTGCTCCGTGCGACCCTCGGCCGCGGCCTTCCTCAATTGGTGGAGCGACCAACTCCAGTTCGACTGTCTTACCGACCACCAAAACGGCTACTTCACCGATCAGAAGATCATCGACCTCGCTCCCCTGAAGACCGATGTGCAGGTCGTCAGCGATCCCGGTTGCAATGTGGCGTACTGGAATCTCCACGAGCGGGCCATCGTGAACGACGTCGGCACCTGGCGCGTTCGCCACGCCGGGGACCTTCGAACCCTGTACTTCTTTCATTTCAGCGGATTCCTCTTTTCGGGAACGCCGTCGCTATCCGTGCACGCGACTCGACGAGTGCTCGGTGACCAGGTACCTCGTTCGTTCGCCAGCCAGTACGAGCAACTTCGCGCAACCTTTGAAGAGGAAGACCCCATCGCCTTCAGCCTCGCCGGAGTGACGCCCGCCGGGCCACTGCCCCACGAGTGGCACGCCGCGCTGCGCATGGACGCCCGCACGCACGTCAGGGCCGGATATAGCCTTCCCCAAGTTCGAGACGACATATACGCCCCTTCGACCTCGGGTTGGTGGACGGCCTGCGCCACCTGCGGCGAAGAGCACCGGAACTTTGGCGCGCGCGTTCGTTCGTTTCTCGCCGGCTGGGCCTGTCACCCCTCGTTGCTCGGCACCCCCAACGCTATCGAGTCATTTTTTCGTGGCGAGAACTACCAACACCTCGAGGCGGCCTTTGAACAGATGGGCTGGGCCGGTCGCCACCTGAGCACGTGGGCGCCCGACGACGAGAGCCTGTTGAACGCAATCTTTGACGCCGCCGAGCACACGATCCAAAACACCGTAGACCTCCGACTGGTCGGCTACTTTGCTTACCCGGCCGGCATCGGACGTATCGCGCGCTGGACGCTGGAGATCCTTGATCGCGCGGGCATTCATGCCGCCATCGACTGCGTCTCCGTGGGCCGGGACTCCAACGAGTATCTCTCGGCCCTGTTGCGTCGAGAGAACCCCATGAGCGCCTCTGACGCGTCGGTGCTCTGTTTCATCAACGCCGACCAGTGGCAGAGCCACGTCATCGAGCCGGGCCGAATCAACCCCGACCTCGCGCACGTCGAGGCGGTGTGGGCCTGGGAGCTTGAGCACATTCCCGCTGAGATGTACGACGCGGTCGCCACGGGGGGCATCGAACGGGTTCACGCGCTCTCGTCCTGGAGCGTCGACGCGATGGCCAAAGCCCTGCCCATCCCGATCGAGCGGCTGGCCCCCTTCGACGTGAGCCTCTTTGGAGCGCTTAAACACCAAGACTCCGCGAACGGCCACTACCTCCTCACCACGTTCGACGCCAAAAGCTATTTGAGCCGGAAAAATCCGGAGGCGGCGTTGGACCTGTGGCGCCGCGTGCAAGATGATTATCCCGACTTCCACCTGACCATCAAGAGCAGCGACCTGCGCGAGTTCGCGCCCAGGGAGCTACTCGACGCCATCGACGCCCTAGCGCGAACGGAACTGATCGACGAGTATCTCGACGACGAGCAGTATCTGTCGCTGCTGCGGGGCTGCGACGTCTACCTTTCCCTGCACCGCTCCGAAGGTATGGGGCTCACTCCGATCGAAGCCGCCCTCTGCGGCGTGCCCGTTGTCTATACCAACTACGGCGGCGTCACCGACTTTCTCGATGATCGCTTCTTTCCGGTCTCCTACACGCCGGTTCAGGTGGGCCAGAGCGCCCACGCCTCGGGGCCCTACGACCGTGAGGCCTGGTGGGCCGAGCCTGACCTCGACGTGGCCGAGCAACAACTCCGACGAGCGTTGGACCTGGCCGCCAGTGACGCCCGAGACGCGGCGCTCGCTGACGATGTCCGGTGCCTCCAAGAGAAGCTCCTCATCGCCCAACGTGAAGTGGTGCAGACGGCCACGCGGTTGGTCGACGCCGCTGATCGTCACGCCAAGACCTCGGTGAACGATCCCTTGTCGGTACGCCTCTCACCGGAGGGTGAGGTTCCCGACAGTTCCAACCCCGTGATCTATCAGCTGCTGGCTGTGCCCTACCACGGCTACCGAACATTGCCCAAGTCGTTGCGGCGCCAGTTGAACCTTGCACTCAACGAACTACGAGAGCGGCGCAACGGTTCTTGACGCCCGCAGCGACGCACGTACTCGTGCCGTTGTCTACGACATCACCCTTCTCCACTCGCGAAAGTGGCGAGACCAACGCGGGCGTAGCGACGTTGATGAGCACCCATGGCGTCCCAATCCCACGCGATCGGTGACCCTCGAAGAAGGGCGCCCAGTCGATCGAGCGAGGTATGCACGCCCACGATGAAGTTGTTGTCGACGGCCACGTGGCGATCGGGCACGGTCTGGGTGAACTCGAGTGCGCAGCCGCCGTGGTGCTCGCTCAGTCGCCAGGTAATGACCACACCGGGATCCAGGTGCGTGTGTTCGAGAAGCCGCGGGGGTTCAGCGCGAAGTATTTTCCACGACAGCGTGGGCATGCCTTCTCCTTTACCCCGCAAGATGTAGTCACCGCCGGCGACCAGTTCGATCGTGATCTCGGCGTCAAAAGGGAGCCACCACTGAGCGATTCGCTCGGGATCGGTCAGCGCCTTCCAGACGTCGTCGATGGAGTTCGGATACTCGCGCGTGAAGCGAATAACCACGTCACCCCCCACGAGTTCGAGGGTCCCGTCATCGAGAGAATCTTCGGTCATGGAGTATCTTCACTTTCTTCACTAGTCGATGTGGCTTGGAGATGTTGGCCCAGCGCGTCTAGTCGGATCGACCAGTACCGGCGATACGGCGCGAGCCATTCGTCGAGTTCCACAAGAGCGTCAGCCCGCGCGCGATAGAGCCGGCGTTGCGCACTCAGCCGCACCGTCACCAGTCCCGCGTCACGCAGAATTCTCAAGTGACGCGACACGCCTGGTTGGCTCAGACCGACGATGCCGACGAGATCACCCACACTGAGTTCGCGGTCGCGAACGGCGTCCAGTAACCGGCGTCGGGAAGGCTCCGCCAAGGCCTCGAAAGTCGTGTTGGAAGTTGCCACGGCCTTACTATATCACTCTATTTATATAAGCCAGAGTCGATACATAATATCCCTCATAGGAAGGGGTGGATGGGGACGTAGAGCCCGTCTCAGTCTCGTGAAGCGAGGAACCCTTCGACCACGGCCCTATATCTTTCGGGCTCCTCTACGAAGGGCATGTGGCTGGAGTTCTCGAAAATCTCCCAACGCACCTCGGGGATTCGATCGAAAAAGGGTTCCACCGTAGCGGGTGTGGCTTCATCGTGGCGACCCGAGAGCAAGAGGGTGGGCACTTGGATGGACTGCACCCGGTCGACCACGGTCCAGTCGCGCAAGGTGCCGACGCAGAAGAACTCATTGGGGCCGTTCATCGTGTTGTAGACCGTCGAGTCTTCGTTCATCATCTCGAACGTTCGCACTAGCTCGGGCGGATTGGGCACCACCCGGCATACGTGAAGGTCGTAGTACGCCTGGGTGGCGACTAAGTACTCAGGATCATTTGTCGTGCCGTCCGCTTCGTGGCGATCGAGGATGTCTCCTAACTCTTTGGGCATCTCGGAGCGCAAGATTTTCGCCGCGCTGGCCCACAACTCCATGGACGCTGGCGAGTTACTGATGATCAACCCGCGAAGTCCGTGCGGTCGGCGAATCGCGTGTTCGGCTCCCAACATCCCACCCCAGGACTGTCCGAGCAGGCAGTAGCGCTCCTTGATGGCGAAGAACTGCAGAAGGTTGTCGAGTTCGGACAGAAAGAGGTCCACCGTCCAAAACTCGGGCCCCTCGCCGGGCAAGTGCGTGGAACGTCCCCCGCCCACCTGGTCGTAGTGAATCACTGGTCGACCGCTGCGCGCGATCTGCGCCAGGGAGAGCAAATAGTCGTGCGAACAGCCGGGCCCCCCGTGCACGACGACCAACGGAGTCAATTTCGCGGAGAGATCACCGCTGACGCGATACCACGTCTCGTACTCACGAAAAGGAATCACTCCTTCGGTCACTGCGAGCTCCGCCATTTCATCGACTGTAGAAGACGTGTGAGTCCGTGTGATTCTTAAATCTCTCTTAGTCCACTTTTCGTCGCACTTGCAGCGAGTCGATCATGATGAACGCTTGGCGTTCCCGAAAGGTTGAAAAGTGAACTCTCTGCGTCGAGGTAGTCGTAACGCATTTCGAAACAGTATGCGCTCGATCGGCGTGGTGGTGATTCTCGCGGTGGCCATCGCGCTGTCCATCTCGATGCTGATCGCGCGCGACGCCGTCAATACCAAGATCAACTCGGTCAGAGCCTCAACCGGTACCACCATCACGGTCACGCCGAAAGGCTTCTTCGGTTTCAGCGGGGGCGGCACTCCCCTCACCACCACCGAAGTCAACGGACTCTTGAACCTGAAGAACGTGACCGCGGTTCAAGAGTCTCTCAGCGAAGAGCTCTCGAGTAACGACACTTCGCTCACCTCTCCGACCCCGGCCGGCTCACTGGGCCAGCGCTTCGGTGGCTCTAACCCCGGCGGTTCGTCCGCCAGCGCCCCGACCTTCACCATTGCGATACGGCTCATCGGCACCAACTCCCCGGGCAACGCCCTCGTCGGCGGCGCCAACGGTGGGGGCACCGAGAAGCTCACCTCCGGCGCCAGCTTCAGCCCCACGTCCGACAGCGACGTGGCCCTGGTCGGTCAGACGCTCGCCACCAAGAACAAACTGAAGGTGGGTTCGACGTTCACGGCGTTCGGAAAGACCATCACCGTGGTCGGTATCTACAACTCGGGCTCGACGTTCGCTAACTCCGACGTGTTGATGCCCCTCGCCACCGTGCAGACCTTGGCGTCGGCGAGTGGCCAGGTCACCAACGCCACCGTCGTCGTCAACAACATCTCCAATGTCTCGAGTGTCACGAAGGCCGTCACCGCCGCACTGGGATCCAAGGCCGACGTCACCTCCACCGAAGCCACCGTGGCCTCGGAACTCGCGCCGCTGAACTCCATCAAGACGATCTCCACCTACACCCTCTTCGGGGCCATCATCGGGGCCGCCATCATCCTCCTGCTCTCGATGCTCATGATCGTGCGCGAGCGCCGCCGCGAGGTTGGCGTCTTGAAGGCGCTGGGGGCACCCAATCGTTCGATCATCGGACAGTTCATCGCCGAGTCGACGACCTTCACCGTCCTGGGCTCGGTGGTGGGTTTCATCGTCGGCATACTGCTCAGTAGTCCGATCACCTCCGCACTGGTCAGCGCCACCAGCAACTCCTCCTCCGCCACACCCGCCTTTACGGGTGGCGGTTTCGTCCGGGCCGGTGGGGGCGGTTTCAGGGGAGGCGGCAGCGGCTTCACTCCCCCGCCAGGTGGCCAGTTCGCGCGCACCGGCGACTTCCACTTCGGAGGCGTGAGCAACACGCTCACCACGTTGCACACCTCGGTCGGCTCGTCCACCTTGATCTTCGCCTTCGTCATCGCCCTGGTGATCGCCGCTCTGGGTTCCAGCGTGGCGGTCGCCACCATTGTGCGAATCCGTCCCGCCGAAGTATTGAGGAGTGAGTAATGCTGAAAGTAGAGAATCTCAACAAGACGTTTCACACGAGGGCGGGTGACATCCACGCAGTACAGAACGTGACGTTCAGCGCCGACAACGGCGAGATGGTCGCGATCGTCGGAGCCAGTGGAAGTGGCAAGTCCACGCTGTTGGCGCTGCTTGGACTCTTAGACGCCCCCGACCAGGGCAGCATCGACCTCGACGGCGTGGAGCTAGCGAATCTCGACGCGGGTGGGCGCACCAAGTACCGCTCGCACCAGGTGGGCTTCGTCTTCCAGCAGTTCAATCTGATCCCCAATCTCAGCGCGCGCGAGAACGTGCTGCTCCCCCTCGAGTACGCCCGCTGGCCCAAGGCCGACCGGGTTCGACGGGCCGACGAGATGCTGGCCCTCGTCGGACTGACGGGAGAGAAATCTGAACGTCGTCCCACTCGCCTCTCCGGTGGCGAGCAGCAACGAGTAGCGATCGCGCGCGCCTTCGCCGCGAAGCCCCAACTCATCTTGGCCGACGAACCCACCGGTAGTCTCGATAAGTCGACCGGGCAGAAGATCGTGGAGATTCTGCGTAGCGCCGCGTCCACCGAGGGCGCCACGGTATTGGTGGTCACGCACGACGAGAAGATTGCTCAACAGGCCGATCGACGACTCGAGATCGACGACGGCGTCTTGAGCGAAGTGGCCTAACACTCAGAACGCTAGTGCTAAGAACTGAAAAACACGGGGTAACCTTCAGGGTTCTATGGGTCTCTCGATCGGCATCGTCGGACTGCCCAACGTCGGAAAATCAACGCTGTTTAACGCCCTCACCAAGAACCACGTCTTGGCGGCGAACTACCCCTTCGCCACCATTGAACCGAACGTGGGCGTGGTCGCGGTTCCCGACGAGCGGCTAGGCGTTCTCGCCGGCATGTTTCACTCAGAGAAAATCATCGCCGCCACCGTTACCTTCGTCGACATCGCCGGCATCGTTCGCGGAGCCTCCACCGGCGAAGGATTAGGCAATCAGTTCCTCGCCGCCATTCGCGAGTGCGACGCCATCTGTGAAGTGGTGAGGGTTTTTGAGGACGACGACGTGATCCACGTCGACGGGCGTATCGATCCAGCGAGCGACGTCGCCACCATCGAGACGGAGCTCATTCTCGCGGACTTACAGACCGTTGAGCGAGCGGTCGCTCGTCTGGAACGAGACGCCAAGCGCGGGGGCGACGCCGCCCGGACGTTGGCGGAAGTACAGAAAGCCCAACTCGTGCTCAACGAAGGACGAGTCATCTCTCAGTTGGGAAAGGAACTCGATCGCTCGCTACTCGCTGACCTGCACCTGCTGACCGATAAGCCCTTCATCTACGTCTTTAACGTGGACGAGGCCAGCCTCGGGGACGAAGAACGTCAAGCGCAGTTGCGCGCCTCGGTCGCGCCGGCTGAGAGCGTGGTGTTGTGCGCGAAAGTGGAAGCCGAGCTGGCCGATCTCGACGACGTCGAAGCGTTGGAACTTTTAGAGTCCTACGGTCAGAGCGAGTCCGGTCTGGCCTTGCTCTCGCGCGTGGGCTTTCACACTCTGGGCCTGCAAACGTTTCTCACCGCCGGGCCGAAGGAGGCCCGCGCCTGGACCATTCATCAAGGTGAGACGGCGCCCGAAGCGGCAGGAGAGATTCACAGCGACTTTCAAAAACACTTCATCAAAGCCGAAATCGTCTCCTTCGACGACCTGATCGCGGCCGGTTCCATGAACGCCGTGCGTGCCGCCGGGAAAGCGCGCGTCGAGGGCAAGGAGTACGTCATGCGTGACGGCGACGTCGTCGAGTTCCGCGTGGGCGTGTAAGCAGTTACTATTTAGTCAGGCGACTGCGGCAGAGGTCGGCGCCTGGAAGCTACTAACTCCTGGGAGAGCCATGACCTCTGACGCCTTTACTTTCAAAGTTGCCGACCTCTCGCTCGCCGATTTCGGACGCGCGGAGATTCAACTCGCCGAGCACGAAATGCCGGGCCTCATGGCCATGCGCGCCGAGTTCGGTGCCTCGAAGCCGCTTGGTGGATCTCGCATCGCCGGTTCGTTGCACATGACTATTCAAACGGCGGTCTTGATCGAAACCCTTGTCGCGCTCGGCGCGGACGTTCGTTGGGTGAGTTGCAATATCTTCTCGACCCAGGACCACGCCGCGGCGGCCGTGGTCGTTGGACCTCACGGCACCGTGGAACGTCCGAGTGGCGTACCGGTCTTCGCCTGGAAGGGCGAGACCTTGGAGGAGTACTGGTGGTGCACCGAACAGATGCTCCGTTGGCCCGGGCACTCTGGTCCGACGATGATCTTGGACGACGGTGGCGACGCCACGCTGTTGGTGCACAAGGGACTGGAGTTCGAGCGGGCCGGATTCGTACCCGCGCCGGAGTCGGCCGACTCCGAGGAGTACCGGGTCATATTGGCGTTGCTGAATCGCATCGTGTCCAGCGGCGAGAAGCTCTTTGAGCCTATGGCGGGCGGCATCATCGGCGTGTCCGAAGAGACCACCACCGGCGTGCACCGACTCTACGAAATGGAGCGCGACGGGACCCTGCTCTTTCCCGCCATCAACGTGAACGACGCCGTCACCAAGTCCAAGTTCGACAACAAGTACGGCGTTCGCCACTCCTTGATCGACGGCATCAACCGCGGCACCGACATACTCATCGGCGGCAAGGTGGCCGTGGTCTGTGGCTACGGCGACGT
>JAOBWI010000078.1 GCA_025463285.1 Acidimicrobiaceae bacterium
TCGACCTCTACCAGATTCACCGATGGGACTACGACACGCCCATCGAAGAGACCCTAGAAGCGCTGCACGACGTCGTGAAAGCGGGTAAGGCCCGATACATCGGCGCGTCCTCGATGTACGCCTGGCAGTTCGCTCAAGCTCTGTACCTCGCGGATCTCCACGGATGGACTCGGTTCGTGAGCATGCAGAACTACTACAACCTTCTGTATCGCGAAGAGGAACGAGAGATGTTCCCTCTCTGCGACGATCAAGGAGTGGGATCGATCCCGTGGAGTCCCTTGGCCCGTGGTCGCCTCACGCGACCGTGGAACGAAAAGACAACCCGTTCCGAGAACGACGAGTTCGGGCGCGGTCTTTACGGTGACGCTGACGAACCTATCGTCGATACCGTCATCGACATCGCTCAACAGCGCGGCGTCCCCCCAGCTCAGATCGCTCTGGCCTGGGTCTTGACCAATCCCGTGGTCAGTAGTCCGATCGTGGGGGCCACGAAGCCCCAGCACTTGAGCGACGCGGTCGCGGCGGTCGATCTACGCCTCGAGCGTTCAGAGACCGAGAGGCTCGAACGTGACTATCGGCCCCACGCCGTTGTGGGCTTTCGTTAATCGTTCACCCGCGATTCTCTTCGCGGTAGAGGTAACGGGGCGGCCTGACTCCCTGGCGGCGAGGACGACCACCCGCGTCGAACGCCACCGAAGGGAGTAACACTGGCTACGGGGAGAGTCCCATCGGCGGGGCCTCGTTGACGGAGTTGCGATACCTACCCACGATGGCGATAGAGCGCGCGAATGATTCGCCCACCGGGAGTGCCAGGAGCGCGGCGAACAGCAGAGTGATAGAAGTCGTGTGTACGTTTCGAATCCCGTCCTCGGCCGAGCGTAAGACGATCAGGAGGGCGAGCAACCCGTACTCGGCATTCGAGCGAGTGAGAACCACACTGGTGGACACTCTGACCGCGCGCACGAACTGCACGCGGGAACGAAGAATCCCGATCGGCACGCCAACTGTTACCCCCAGTAACCCCGCGAGAATGTGCCACGCGCTGACGTTGAGCTCGTGGGCCAGGACGGGACCCACCACGATGATCGTCATGAGAGGGTCAATGACCTCCAAGGCCAGCGGTCGAACCCGCTGACGAGGAAGAAGGTACGCCGCCTGCGGGTCCGCGCGACCCTTTCGAACGAGCGATGAGGCCACCACGGCAAAGGCGATGATGGCGACCAGCTGCACGCTATTTTCGGTTTTCGTCAATGTTGCGATCAAGAACTACCGTCCCGAGGTAAATGCTATCGACTCGACTTTGCGCCAGTGGTGGCTGTTATCGATGTTCAAGGGAACGTGTACAACGATCGATTAGCTTCGGGGTCTTTTCAGGGTTGAAACCGCGGGACTGCCGGGCAGAAAGTACCGCGAAAGCCGCTCTTGCGCCCGAGAGATTCCCACGCGCGCTGAGCGTTCGACGCGCACTGGCACATCGTCTGAAGGCAAGCGAAACGAGACTCGCGAGCTGACCTCGTCGCAGCAGTCACTCGCGTTATCAGCGCCCGTAATCCCCAGTCCCCGCGTCAAGTTGCCGGGCCCGCGCAACAAGGAGGGGTTATCTGGGCTGCGCACACCGTCGACATCCACTATCTCTGCTGCTCGCAGTAACACGGCACTCGGGGTGCCCACGCCCTCGGTCACCACGTTGAGGCACCAATGAAGGCCGTAACTCAGGTAGACGTACAGAAAGCCCGCGGGGCCAAACATGATGGCCGAGCGTGGAGTGGATCCGCGAAAAGCGTGCGAGGCCGGATCGTCCCGTCCTCCGTAGGCTTCGGTTTCCACCACCATCGCGCGCACCTCATGCTCTCCGTCGCGAACGACCATGAGAGCGCCGATGAGCCCTTCTGCCACCACGTCAGAGGGCCGCTCGAAGTATGAGCGGTGACAAAAACGCTCACCCGCAATCTTCACGTCTCAACTCCCAAAATCTCGCCGCCAGCCCACTTCTACTTTTGCCGACGCTCGCCCTTGCGACACTCTCGCCACCGCTGACGTAAAGGTCATCTAGATCACCTCGAACCATGCCACCGGCACGTTCGTCCGGGGTCAAGGAAAAGACGCAGCCACCCTGGACGCCATCGACGAACTCGGCTCGGAACGTTGCGTAGGGTCGATGAACATGGGGCGGGCCTATGAAGTCGGCCCACGGAGAGCCTTTCAGCAGACACCTTTCCAGACAACGCTATCCGACCGTCACAACGGTTGCCTGAAAGGTAGTGGCCTAGTTTGATCTTTCAGGCAGAGGCAAGCTGCGTGCGTTAAGAAGCTTACTGCTGGCTTAGGCGCTCATCCCGATGTCTTTTACGGCTACCCCAGCGAACTCGGCGAACGCCACGCACCTGGTGTCTTCGGGATATTGCGGGGCTTCGTCGCGCCCAAGCGGCGTCGAAATCTGCGCCAACGTAGGTCCAATTCGATCGGCGATCGGTCGTAGTACCTCGAGGTCGAATCCGTAGAGATCAGCTGCGGTCGTGGTGAGCATCTTTCGAATGTCAATCTCAGGCACACCAGCAAATACGGCGCGCATCGCCTCTACGCTGTAAGGGCTTGTTCCCTCGCCGTGAGGAAGATCCGAGCCCCACATCAGATTCGGAAGACCGCGCTCGTACGCCGATCGCAGGTCGAAGGGATTGCCCACGAAGCAGTTCGTGGCGAAGTATTCGCTCGGCTTGCGCGTCAGGGGGTCGCCCTTATAGAGGGCCAGCGCCACCGGGTCGTTCATCATGGCGTCCATTCTGGCCAGGAGGGAAAGGATTCCGCTGCCGTCAGGAGGCTCGGTCGTCACGAACTTCAATTTTGGATACCGCTCGAATACCCCAGCAAAGATCAGATGAGAGATGGCCCGGATACTGTAGAACGGCTGCTCGACACTGCCGACCAGAGGAGACCCCGGGCCACCCACGGCGATCACCTCGGTCGCCTTGATGCCGTGACGGTGGACCGGCAACTCAAGATCGGCGCACACCTCCCAGAACGGGTCGTAGCGCGGGTAGTACAAGTTGGCCATCATCAGCACGTGGTCACTCGGCAGTAGTACCCCTTTGAGGCCCGCTTGCTTGGCCCAACGTACTTCGGCGATCGCCGCGTCGACATCGTCGAGAAACACCTGGGCGAAGCCGGCTCGTTGAGCGGGCGCCTCGTTGCAGAACTCAGCTAACCAGCGGTTGTGGGCGCGTAACCCGGCGAAGCGGTACTCGTACTCCTTGGCGTTGGCCGGCCCGGGAGCGCTAATAGCGCCCGACGGAAAAAAGGGAGGTGAGGTGTTGGGGAAGAGCACCTCCGCGGCGATTCCCTGTCCGTGATTGTGCTGGAGTCGCAGCGAACTCTCCCAGTTGAGCGGGTCGGTGTAGGACGCCACTCCAATGCGTCGACCGACGGGGACAGCGTCTTCTAACGCACCCCACGCGTCTTGATAGTCACTCGCCCAAGCGTCGAACTCCTCGTGGTAACGACTCTCCAGAAAGGGCTTGTAGTCCAATATGTCAGCACCGCAGTGGCCGTCTGTTGAGATGACGATATGGCGAGTCGAGTCATCCATGATTCGTCAACTCCTTGGGAGACGTCCCAAACGCCACCAGATTTGCGCCACCCGCTCTACGCACGTCGACGATCAGCGCTCCAGGGTCACCGTGAGTGCTGTTCCTGTTCGCTTCGAGCCTGCGCTTCGAAAAGAATGCATCGGCAACTGGCATATTCATCGTAACTCCCCCGCCCCAACCCCCCGGTTAGGCGTAACGTCTCAAGTGTATCGAGTACTGAGCCCAGCGCCAAGATCGACGGCACCCAGGGCAGCTTCGGCGTTAACGACGTTCGAGGCGCTTGCGCGTGCGTTCCTCGCCGAGCATGGGTTCTTACAAGCCACCAGGCGTTCGCCGAGGTCGTCGGGAGGGTGACGTTGACGGCGTAGGAAATATGGTGACCCGCTGTAACGAGGGGGGCCGTTGAGAAAGGTGCGACGATGTTGGAAGTGCGCGCACGTGGCTCACGTTGACTTGAACTCTGCGCGCAGCATTTTTCGGCCGACGCAGCCCGGCGGGCGTAGCCCGCGATGGGTCGAACCTGACCAACTACTCTTCGATGATCCCAGCGAGTTCGAGAACCTTGGCAGGTGGCAAGTACATCTCGGTGATCTTCGCCCCGAAGGGAAGGAGGGCGTCTTCGATGGCGTTGGTCAGAGCGGCGGGTGCGACGATAATGCCGCCTTCGCCCACACCTCGAAAGCCGATCTCCCCCTCGGGATCAGACTCCACGTATTCGATTTCGATGGTGGGTATTTCGGCTGCGGTCGGAAGTAGGTAGTCCATGAAGGTTCCGGCCAGAAAGTTGCCCTCCTTGTCGTAGGCGGCCCGTTCATAGAACACCTGGCCGATTCCCTGCGCGACGCCTCCGCGAATTTGGCCAGCGACGACCCCGGGGTTGATCACCCGGCCGCAGTCCTCAATGACCACGTACCGGACGATTTTGACTGCGCCCGTGCCGAGGTCCACCTCGACAACGCAGGCGTGGGTGCCTCCCGACCAGCCGCTCCCGGTGATGCCCTCTCCCAGAAAACGCTCGTTGGATTCGAGATTGGCGTCGGTTCCCGGCGGTAGTGACGCAGGCCCCAAGGTCGCCTGCCGAGCAATCTGGGCCAAAGAAATAGCCTTGCTCGGTACGCCCTTGGGGGTGATTATCCCCTCGGAGATTTCGAGGTCTTCAGGGCTGACCTCCAGTTGGGCTCCCGCAATGGCCAGGACTTTCTCTTTAACTTTACGGGCGTTGACGAGCACGGCTCCCGTGGCCCACGTAGCGGCCCGGCTGCCTCCCGTGCCGACGATGCTGAACGGTGTCAGCCGAGTGTCCCCGTAGACGACCTGCACCTGGTCCATCGAGACACCCATCTCGTCGGCGACGACCTGCGCCAAGGTGGTCTCGTGACCCTGGCCGTGCGGCGACTGGGCGGTGATGATGGTGACTCGTCCGTCAGCTTCGAGTTTGACGGTGGCCTGTTCACCCGCGAACATACCGCCGCCGAGGCGCATCTCCGGGGGCCCGGGGGCGGCCTCGAGGAAGGTTGCAAACCCTACGCCCACGCACCGGCCCTCGTTACGAGCCACCTGCTGTTGGCTTCGGACCTCTTCGTAGTCAATGAGTGCGAGCGCTCGGTCCAGGGTTTCACGCGACGTGATGCCAGAGACGCTCCTCCCCGTGATGAGCTGATCTCCTTCGGCCCCCTCCAGGTAGTTCCGCCGACGTATCTCGGCGGGGTCGAGGCCGAGTTCGTGGGCCACAATGTCGAGCAGCCTCTCCCGGGCCCAGGTCTCAATCGCCCACGGACCCCGGTAGGCGACGTAGACGCACTTGTTCGTGGTGATGACCTTGGAGTCACAACTGTAACCCTTGACTTTGTAGGGCCCGGGCAGGAGCACATCAATGAGCGACGGAAAGATTGCTGCTCCGAACGGGAGCCCGGGATAGGAGCCCTGGTCCAAGGTCAACTCGGCTTTGAGCCCGAGTACGTCGCCAGCGTCGCTGACCGCAACCTGGGCCAATATCTTCTCTTCGCGCGCGTGACCGGAAGCAATCATGTGTTCGTTGCGGTCCTCGATCCACTTGACGGGCCGACCGATCTGCTTGGACGCGACGCAGACGCAGAAGTCTTCGCGGAAGATATTGATCTTGAGTCCGAACGATCCACCGACGTCTTGGGTGAGCACGACCAGCTTGTTAATCGGGTGATCGAGCGTACTGGCCAACTGGATGCGTACGCCTTGTGGGCTCTGCGTCGCAGAGTGCACGGTGAGCTGCCCGCTATCGTCGTCGTAATCCGCCACCACCCCTCTCGTTTCCATCGGGACGTCGGCTACTCGGTGCTGGCTCAGTTCGACTTCGATGACCCGATCCGCTTCTTTAAACGCGGCGTCGACATCCCCACCCTCTAGGTGACGGGTGACGAGTACGTTGCTCTCCAGGTCACTAAAGATTGGCGGGACCGACGGGTCGAGCGCGGTCTCGTAGTCCACGACGGCTGGCAGCGGGTCGTAGTCCACCTCAATCAGCTCGCACGCGTCTTCGGCCTGGGCCCGCGATTCGGCCACCACCATGGCCACCAGGTCGCCGACGAAGAGCACCTTGTCGGTGACGAGCGGAAAGTACTCGGGTGCCGGTCCCGTGGGGATGACGGGCTTGATCGGCCCGGCCAGCGCCTTCATATCCTCACCCGTGTAGACGGCAACGACGCCCGGGGCGCGACGGGCCTCGGTGACGTCGATGCTGTTAATCCGGCCGTGAGCCAAGGGACTGCGCAGGAATGAGGAGTGGAGCATGAACGGAAGTTGAACATCGTCGATGTAGTGGCCCCGTCCGGTCAGTATCCGCCGGTCCTCGACACGCGGTATCTTGGCACCAACCAGCCTCATGACACCCTCTTTTCGACCGCACCCTGGGCGCTGGCACTTTGGTCTGTCGTTCGCCGTACCGCCTCAATCACACCTTCGACGATCGACTGGTATCCGGTGCAGCGACATAGGTTGCCCGCCAGGTTCTCTCGTAGTTCCTCCTCGCTCGCTGGCGCTGAACCCTCTTCGATCATGGCGAGTGCGGTCATGACAAAGCCGGGCGTGCAGAAGCCGCACTGGAAGCTGTGACAGTCGCGCAGCGACTCTTGGAGCGGGTGCAGCTGACCGTCCCTCTCGAGCCCTTCAATCGTCATCACGTCGCAGCCGTCCGCCTGGACCGCCAGCATCAGACACGATCGAACCGCGCTGCCGTCGACCATGACGGTGCAGGCACCACAGACCCCGTGCTCGCAACCGAGGTGGGTCCCGGTCAAGCGCAGATCCTCCCGTAGGAAATCAGCCAAGGTCCGCCGGGGGTCGGCCGAGACCTGATAGGCGGACCCGTTGACGGTGAGCTCCATGTCCATAGTCATCCTTCCTCCACGCGGCCGTGGGCTTCGACCAAAGCCCGTTCGGTGAGCACGCCAGCTAGGTGTCGGCGGTACTGCGGCGTACCGTGGAGGTCGCCGGATGGGTCGAGACTGGACGCCGCCTCGTGGGCCGCCGACTTCCACAGCTCGGCCGAGGGGGTCTGCCCGACGAGAGCACTTTCGGCCGACGAAGCTCTGACTGCCGTTGAGGCCACCCCGCCGAAGGAGATACGAGCCTCGCTGATGCGCCCAGCAGAGTCGACGGCAACGGTGACGACAACCGTGACGACGCCGAAGTCGCCGTTTCGGCGACTGAACTCCTGGATCGACCATCCCGTACCGGCCGCCAGGACAGGGAAGCGGACCTCCGTTAGCAGCTCGTCTGGTTCGAGGGCGGTGGTGAGGAAGCCCTCGAAGAATTCGGCGGCGGCTAGGGTGCGGACCCCTCGGGAGCTACGGGCCTCGATCTCTCCGTCCAGCGCCACGAGAAGGGTGGGAAGTTCCGCCGCCGGGTCGGCGTGCGCCACGCTGCCTCCTATGGTCCCGCGATTACGGATAGCGATGTGGCCGATGTACTTGACCGTCGCGGACAGAAGTGGATGGGACTGGGCCACCAGCCCGGAGCGCTCCACGTCCCGATGGCGGCTGAGCGCCCCCAAGCGGACTACGGGACCGTTGGCGATGTGGCTGAGATCGCCCACCCGGTTTATGTCCACCAGGTAGGCGGGGTTGGCCAAACGCAGACTGAGCAGCGGCACCAAACTCTGGCCGCCGGCAAGAACTTTTGCCTCGTCACCCAGCTCGGTCAGCCTGTCCAGTGCCTCATCTACTGACGAAACCCGGACGTATTCGAACAGCGGCGGCTTCACGGCCTTCGCGCTCCGTAGCCGATAAGTGCGCGCATGGAACTAGTTCTGCTGGAAAGGACGCGTGACGGTGTCTTGATTGGAGCGCAGTACCGAGCCGGGAGTGGCTCCTGTGGCGACACCGTCAACGACCGTCTCGACACCGTTCACGAGGACTCGGGCTATTCCTGTCGAAGTGGCCACAAGCCTTGGTGCCCCGGCTGGAAGATCACATAGCGTCTCGGGAGTAGAACTGTCGATCGTCTCGGGGTCAAAGAGAACGAGGTCAGCGAAAAATCCCTCAGCTATGCGACCACGCTCGCGCAAATTGAGAATGTCCGCCGTACGTCCAGTAATATGGTGGATAGCCGCTTCGAGAGACATGAAGCGCCTTCCCCTTAGAACATCTGCCATAAAAGATGTCGTGAATGCTGCCCCACACCTGAAGTCGACGTGCGCTCCCGCGTCGGACCCGCCGAAGAGGATGTTCGGGTCATCGAAGTATTCCGACCGCGCTGCCCAGTCAGCATCGGTACCTCCGCGCGCGGCCCAGAATTCGGTTCGCAACTCATCTCGAAGGGCGATGTCGACCAGCGTCGAAAAGGGTTCATCGCCCCTTTCCGATGCGACCTCGCCAACCAAGCGGCCGGTGAGGCCCTCATTCTCAGGCGAAAATGTCGTGCCGATCCTGTATCGCTCAAAAGCAGCGTACGGTCGCTGGACTCCGGCGGCGGGAGAGTCCGCCTCTTTCGCGAGTCGTTGCCTCGTCGAGCGATCTTGCAACACCTCGACTCGCTCTGCGTAGGGCAGCTTCAAAAGTTCCCCAATACCGGGCAAGAAGCGCAGCTGGGTTCGAGCATTGTTAAGGCTTAGCAACATCGGTGGATCCCACGGCAAGAAAAAGGCAAGGATTTGCCCGCCGGCCTTGGCTGCGGCTTTGGACAGTGACAGCTGAAAATCCACCCGCTCCTGTTCACCCGCGTGGAACAACAGCTGGTTCCACAGTAGAGGTCGTTGAGCGGCCACAGACATGGAGAGAAACAGGTCGAATTCGTCACTACTGAATCGATCCGATGCTCCTTGAGCGGCGAGCGAAATCGTAGTACCTTCGTGTTCGCCAACAGCTTTGCTCAGCGCGATCATCTCGTCGCGGCCGGCGAGGCGCGACCCCACGGGTCGGCCGATGTCATCGTAGTGGGCATGAGAGAGAGTGGTCGAGAACCCGAGACCCCCGGCCTCCAAGCCACCATGCAAGAGTTCAACCATCGCTCCCACTTCGGCCGCAGACGCCTCTCGCTCCAGCGCCGCGTCACCCATCACGTAATGGCGCAACGCAGAATGCCCCACATAAAACGCTACATTCACCGCGACAGTGCCTTCGACTACTTTCAGGTACTCCTCGAAAGACTCCCAGCGCTGCTCCACGCCCGCGCGTAGCGCTTCAGGAGGCATCCCCTCCACGGCGGCAAACATCGGCAGCATGTAAGGAGCATCCGTCGCCCTGAGCGGAGCGAGCGTGAACCCGCAACCTCCGTTCACTGTCGTCGTTACTCCGTGAAGGTTTGACGGCGTAGCTAGGCCGTCCCACACCAGCTGGGCATCGAAGTGAGTGTGCGAGTCAATAAAACCGGGACTCAGGACCAGCCCGGCGGCGTCCAGGATGGTGGCTGCTGATTCGTCGACGGAGCCAACGACAGCGACCCGGCCGTCCTTAACCCCGACGTCGGTAACGATCGGACGAGCTCCCGTCCCGTCTACGACAGTCGCCCCGCGAATTAGATAATCGAGCATCGTCCATCCCCCTCAGCCAACGTCCACTATATGAACTATGTGAACTGTATGAATAGGTCACACTTTACTACCTTTATAAGTAACATGATTTTCTACTTTTAGAGAGTCAGTGATATATCGTCAAAACGTCGCGCAAGCGTGCGCACGAATGCCCCAGATGGTGAGTGCCTAATCGACAACGTGCAATTGAGCGTTTCCTCTCCCGAAGAGATGATGCAAGTGCTGGCCGAGCACGACTACTTGGCCGACGACTCGTTAGCCACGGCGCTCTTCTTGGCCATTCGTTTGGAGCGGCCGCTACTCCTCGAGGGCGACGCTGGCGCCGGCAAGACCGAGGTGGCTAGCGTGTTGGCGCGCTGGACTGGGGGCGAACTCATCCGCCTGCAGTGCTACGACGGCATCGACGCCTCACAAGCAGTATACGAATGGGACTACGCACGACAGTTGCTGCATTTACGAGCCGCCGAGACGACCGGGAGCGGCTCGAAGCCTGCGACAGAGCTCGAGCGATCTCTCTACTCCGAAGAGTATTTGCTACGTCGACCGTTGTTACGGGCGATTGCCAACACCCGGGGTGACGGCCCGGTGCCAATACTCTTGATCGACGAGATCGACCGAGCGGACGACGAGTTCGAGGCGTACCTGCTCGAGATACTGGCGGATTTCACGATCACGGTGCCGGAGATTGGCACGTTCAAGGCGCAACGTCCACCAATAGTGATTCTCACGTCAAATCGAACCCGCGACCTTCACGATGCGCTCAAGCGTCGATGCCTTTACCATTGGGTGGATCACCCGAGCTTTGAGCGCGAACTCGCAATTGTTCGCTTGCGGGTGCCGGAGGCCTCTGAACCAATCGCGCGCGAGGTGACGGCTGTTGTAGCTGAACTTCGCCGACGCGGCCTTTACAAATCCCCCGGCGTCGCCGAGACGATTGATTGGGCGCAGGCGATCAGTGCGCTCGGCGCAACTCACCTCGACGAGCACACCGTCGAACGTACCCTGGGAGCTGTCGTCAAATATCGTGAGGACGCCGAACGCGTACGCGCCGCGGGCCTAACTCAGCTGGTAAGCGGTGCCCTAAAGTACGAAACAGGAGTGGGCGCGTGACGACTGACATCGCTTCGCTCGTGACGGGATTCTCGCGGTCCCTACGCGGCGCCGGACTGCACGCCCCGCCCAGCGCGACCATTGATTTTGCCAGGGCTGTGGCCCTACTCGGCACCGATAATCGCGAACACGTCTACTGGGCGGGACGCGCGTGCTTCTGTCGACGCGAAGAGGACGCCGAACCCTACACGATGACTTTCCTCGCTTTCTTTGGCGCTGTATCGAACAACGACCTACGCGACTCACGTACCACGCCCCCGACCCCTTCACCCGCGCTGGCCAACAACGGCGGCGATGCGGATTCACACGCGGCGCTAGACGACATGCCGTTTCCGGTTGCCTACAGCGCGGCGGAGATTCTGCGCACCAAGGACTTCGCCCGGTGCACCGAGGCCGAGCTCGCCGAGGTGGCGCGGCTCATAACCAGTCTGCGACGACGACCCCCGATGCGCAGGGGGCGTCGTCTTGAGCCGAGCCGCGCCTCGGGTCGCGGTGTTCTGGATATGCGCCGAACGATGCAGCGCGCGTTCTCGAGCGGTGGTGATCCGGTGCGACTCGTTCGTCGAGTGCGAGGAGACCGGCCCCGTCGCGTCGTACTACTTATCGACGCCTCGGGCTCGATGAGTTCCTACGTCAACACCATGTTGCGATTCGCGCACTCGACGATCGTGTCACAACGGAATGTCGAAGCCTTCGCGCTCGGTACCCGTTGCACACGTATCACTCGGGAACTCTCTTGGCGCAACCTCGACGCCGCGCTGGCGCGCGTGGCCTCCGCAGCGCCGGACCTGAAAGGGGGCACTCGCCTCGGCGACTGTCTACGCGAATTCAACGAGTCCGGAGGCATGGGGGGAAGTGCGCGCGGCGCCATCGTCGTGCTGATCTCGGACGGTTTTGATCGGGGGGACTCGGCGCAACTCGCCGAACAGATGTCCCGCCTGGCCTACGCCGCCCATCGAGTGGTCTGGGTCAACCCTCTCAAGGCCTCGCCCGGCTACGAACCTCTGGCGCGCAGTATGGCCGCGGCGCTTCCCTTCGCCGATGAGTTTCTCTCCGGTCACTCGCTCGAAGCCCTCGACGAACTCGTGCAGGTAATGGCCAGATGAAAGAGATCTTGTCCGCTGTCGATGCTTGGCTGGCTGAGGGTAAACGAGTTGCCATCGCTCGCGTGAGTGATGTCGATCAATCGGGTCGTCGTGATCCCGGTGCAACGATGGCCGTGAACGTAGACGGAGAAGTTGTTTGTTCGGTCTCGGGGGGCTGCGTCGAGGGCGCGGTTGTCTTAGAA
>JAOBWI010000007.1 GCA_025463285.1 Acidimicrobiaceae bacterium
AAGGTATGGAGCCTCCAAGATTTCCAGGCCGATTCAGATTGTCGAAATTTTCCGACAATTTCAATGGGCTCGGCTCCGCTTTCTTGACGTTCTTCGGACAGCCAGGACTGTTTCCTCATGACCGCTAGAAGCACATCTCGAAGATCGAGGCTTATCGGTCCGATGGCGTGACCATCAAGAGTCCTGAAGTCAGGAATCGGCAAATCGTCAGGAGGCGGCTGCGAAAGGAAAAGGAAGCCGAATGGTATACGAAGCCGACTCGCCAAGGAACGGGCTTGCGTAAAGCTTGGCTTGCTCGTTCCGTCGACCCAACCTTGTACTGAGTCGGGGTTCACGCCCAGCCCATTGGCGATGTCGACAACTGTCTTGTCCGCTCGATTCAAGGCCCAACTCACGACGGACGGCGTAACGGACGCTGAATTCGCGTGCATCACCACTTAAAGTCTCCATCGAAATGTCTTGGAAAGATGGTCATTGATGCGATTATCCTCCAAAATTCCGAGACTGTCGAGCATGGTGGGTTGTAACTCCGAGCGTTGCTCAACTTCTGGATCCTGTTCGATCATCGAGGGGCACCGAACACGCACCGCTTTTTACGCAAAGCGGGTCAAGCTAGGGATGGCAATTACACAGCAGATCGACCGACCGAAGCGATGCCAGCCGTAATGAGTCCAGCGCCAAAAACAATTAGAAGGAATTTTCCGGCAGCCTGTGTGCCTTGCTTCTGCTGGATCTGCGCTGCAAGCTTCAGGCCGTTAACTGCGAGCTCGTACTCGGGAGTGGAGGCGGGAGCGATCACCATTCCCACGGCTTCTTCGATGATCTCTCCATTAGTAGTACCGAGCCACGTTCCGAGTTGGAGAGAACGAAACTCGGCATCCTGCACTAGCGCGGTGGCGAAGTTTTCAACGGTGGGAAGTTCGACTGTGACGAACTCATTCCATCCCCGGAACTGCCTCCCCGGTGAGGGGAGGAAAGTCAGGCGGCGTCCAAGGAAATCCGCAATTTGTCCACTTCGCTCATTCGTAACCTGATTCATTTGAAACAACCTTTCGTCTAAATAGCTCCTCGGCAGCAACGCCTAGAGCCACTCCGATGGCGATGGCAAGAAGGACCTTGGGTTCGCTAAGACCCTTTTCAACATTGACAATGGTTTGCCGACTCACGCCCACCTCGCGGGCGAGAGCTTCCTGGGACATTCCAGCGCTTTGTCTTAGTTCGCGAACACTTGATTCAAGAGCTGCCATTCTTCGAACGCTAGTTTCCGGCTGGCCAGTTGTCAAGAGGACTTTACAAAGCAAACTTTACATGCGCACGCTGAAAAGCCTTACTTGAAAGGAGTTTGCCTGGTCGCCTTCAAAAACTCGCTCAAGCGAACGGATCACCGTTTCGGAAATTGCGAAGCTGAGATCGCCCGCAACTTCGCATGAGTACGCGTCGCTGAGCGCCGACGCGCTTGGCCAGTCCCAACCAAGAATCGGGGTGAGTTCTGAATTCTCCAGGTTCAAACTTCGATGGTCTGCTAAGTCAAGGTCGAAAGTGAAGACGGGCCAAAAGCCCCCTTCGCCAGTCACTAGAACCTCAACGTAACTGGCTGGCATCTCGTTCGATGAAATTTTCAGAATCCACTCGCATCCATTCGAACTCATGTATTCGAGGAGAACGGGGAGACGCTCCCCAAGATGTTCAATTGAACAGGAGAGCGACCAGCTCGAGTTATCCGGGAATCTTGTGTTTGACGTCTTGAAGTTTGGAGCCGACTGACTTCGTTGGTGGACTCGTGACCTCGTGCGTCATGTCATTGGTGATGGTAGTGCCAGCTCGTGACACGAGCACGACGAGCGGAGTTGTTCGTGGACGTGACGGGGTCCGCCTGGACAACCAGGTGCTCACCATCGGACGCCGTTGGTTAAGCAGCGACACCGAGTTGGGCCACGCCGTCGACGAAGCGAACACCCTCGATCAGTTCACCGAGCCGCTCGACCGCGGTGATCTGGTGCCAACGCTTTTGTGCTTCGAGCGCGAGCTGCAACATCATCGCGAGCGCACTGTCCTTGGAGAAGGCGCCCTTCACTCGCTTGGTGCGGTGGCGCAGTGTGGCGAAGGTGGACTCAATCATGTTGGAGGTGCGGATATGGAGCCAGTGTTCGGCCGGGAAGTCGTAGAAGGCGAGCAGCGCGGTGCGGTCCTTCAAAAGACAGGTGACGGCCCTCGGATACTTGGCCGAGTACTTCTCTTCGAACAGCGCCATGGCCTGCTCGGCCGCCGCACGGCCCCCGGCCATCCAGATCTGATGCAGGTCATCCTTGGCCTTGGCCCTCGTGGTGCGCGGTAGGTAGTTGAGCACATTGGCGGTCTTATGCATCCAACACCGCTGGTGCGTGGTCGAGGGAAACACCTCATCGAGTGCCGCCCAAAAGCCCAGCGCGCCGTCACCGGTCGCCAGCTTCGCAGCCGCGAGGCCCCGGGCCTTGGCCCCGAGTAGCACCTCGCGCCAGCTCTGGGTGGACTCTCGTGTTCCGTCTTCGATGGCGATCAGGTGCTTCTTGCCCCGCTCGTCCACGCCCATGAGCACCAGCACGCAGATCTTGGGGTTGTCGCCGCGGATCTCCTGGTAGATGCCGTCGGCGAAGAGGTAGGTGAAGCGGACGTTCGAGAGATCACGCTGGTTCCACTCGTCAAACTCTTTGGTCCAGGACTTCTTCAGTTCAGAGAGCACCGACGGCGTGAGCTTCTTCGCCCCCTCGCCGAGCACAACCTCCAGGACCGAGGCGACGTCGCGTTCGGAGATGCCCTTTAAGTAGGCGTAGGCGGCCCAGGCGGAGATCGACTGGGAACGGCGAAGGTAGCGGGGAATCATTGACGACGCGAAGTTCACGCTCTCGCCGTCGCGTGAACGGATCCTCGGCACGTCAACCTTGACGTCGCCGACGGCGGTAGTGACGTGACGAGCGGGGAGATAGCCGTTGCGCACGACGTCGCGGCCGTCACCGCGTAGTTGGCTGAGCACCAACTGGACCTCAGTCTCGAGGGCCACGGCTATGAGCTCTCTCGCGTGACCGCGAAGTAGTTCGGTGATGGGATCGGAAACTTCGTTGCTGGCGGGCGTCTGGGGGCACGGCGAGAAGTCAGGGGTTAGCATCGTCATGGGTTGGGGTCTCCTTGTTGAGGTTGATTAGTCAAATGACATTTCAACACGGAACCCGACCCACCTAACGGGGCCAGCGGAACCCTTCAACTCAGGGACGCAAACACAACTTTCCTACATATCTCCTCGCCTTGATCTTCGAGCGTGAGGATGTCTGTCGCTACCTCTATCGGGAGCCTCGTGGATCGTGACCAGACGCTCAATGGCGAGTGGACGAACCTTCGCCGATCTAGGGGTGGATCGCCCACGTAGCGCTGACGCGTAAGGTCGCCCCGAGGATTCGCCATGCCACTGTTACGAGACATAAAGAACCAACTCGGTTCTTCCTACTTGCTAGAGCACGCCGACAACCCCGTCCTCTGGCGTACGTGGGGCGACGACGCCCTCGAGGAAGCAGCCCGCACCGAGCGTCCGATCTTTCTATCGGTGGGCTACGCCGCCTGCCACTGGTGTCACGTTATGGCGCACGAGTCATTCGAGAGTAACGAGATCGCCGCGCTCTTAAACGAGTACTTCGTACCCATCAAAGTTGATCGCGAAGAGCGCCCCGACGTCGACGCCCTCTACATGGCCGCCACCCAGATTGTGTCCGGACACGGGGGCTGGCCCATGTCGGTGTTCCTCTTGCCCGACGGTCGCCCATTTATGGCGGGGACCTACTACCCACCACACGATCGTGGTGGTCAGGTGGGATTTGATCATCTCCTGCTCGCTCTGCACGACGCGTGGACCACGCAGCGCGAGAGCGTCGAATCGCAGGCCGCTGAGCTGAGTCGCGCTCTCTCTCGCGAGGTCAGCTTCGTGGACCACCTCGCACCTCTCACCGAGTCCCTCGATCTCGCCGCCGTGCGAGCGACACTGCGCCGCGAGTTGATGGAGCGGTCCGACGACGAGGGGGGATTTGGCGGCGCGCCGAAGTTTCCCCGACCAAGTTTCATTGAGGCCCTTCTCGAATTCGAGGACGACGCGTCGCGCCGAGCGGTGGAGATCACTCTGGACGCCATGTCGCGGCGTGGCCTCTATGACCACTTTGGCGGAGGGTTCGCCCGCTACAGCGTCGACGACGAGTGGCACGTACCGCATTTCGAAAAGATGCTCAGCGATCAAGCGCTGCTCGCTCGGTGCTACTTCGACGCCGCCCGCGTGCGCGGCCGAACGGATTGGCGCGACGTGGCTCTCGACACGCTGAACTTCGTGGTGGGCCATCTCCGTCTGCACAACGGGTACGCCGCGTCGCTCGACGCCGACGCCGGTGGCGTCGAAGGCTCGCACATCACCTGGTCACCGGAGGAAGTCGCCACCTTCCTCACCAATGAGAGAGCCGAGATTCTTGACCGCGTTCTCGCACGCTGGCGTATCGAAAGCCCCGGCGCCTTTGAGGGCCGCTCGATACCTCGCCTAGCCGAGGGCGAGTCGTTCACCACGCCCGACGCCCTGGTGGAAGCGCACTCCACGCTCATCCACCATCGCGGCGAACGCGTTCAGCCCAGTCGCGACGAGAAGGTGATACTTGAGTGGAACGCCATGCTGGCCTCGGCCTTTCTTCGAAGTAACGATGACGTCTTCCAGCCGCGGGGTTATGAGCTCCTCAGCGAACTGAGCGCGTCGCACTTCGCCGACGGCGTCTGGTGGCGTACCGCCCATCGTCGAGCCCAGGCCACGGCGAGCGACGTCGCCTGGTTCATCGACGCGCACGTCGACGCCTTTGAAGCGAGTGGCGATGGTCAGTGGCTCGACACGGCGCGAGGTCTGAGCGATTTCTTGCTGGCGCACTTTTGGGACGGTCCGGTGCCCACGTCGTCGTCCCCGAACGTCGGTCACGGGATCTTCAGTCAGAGTGACTTGGTGCTCGACCTCGTTACTCGACCCAAGGAGATTTTCGACGGCGCGACGCCGTCGGCTCACGCGGTAGCGACGCGCTCGCTCGCTCGCCTCGCTCTCTGTTGCGGAGATAACGAGTTGTTGACGGTGGCGCGGCGCCTCGTGGACGTGGCCGGTTCGCTTCTCCTCTCCCACCCCGTCGCCGTGCCCGATTTGGTGGAAGCGGCCGGTTTTGCTTTCCAGGGGATCGAAGTCGTCATTCCTGGTGATCGTAGTGATCTAGCCCATCACCTACGATCGAAGTCAATGCCACGCACCGTTTTGATCACCGGCGCGGGTTCGTCACCTCTTTTGCGGGGACGCCACGAGGGACTGGCCTACGTCTGTCGCGACGGCGTCTGTGGCGTACCCGTGGACAACGTGTCCGGCCTGGACGCCCAGTTACGAGAAAACCTCACCGCGTGGCCCTCCTAAGTCGCGACCCCGCGGTTCGCGCGACCAAACGGCTCATCCATCGCATGCCGCAGCGAACGTCGGTCGACCTCTCGAGCGGCGCCACCGTGCACGGTCTCGTGCTGGGTTCCACCAACGAGTCCACCACCGTCGTGGACCTAGCCAGTCAGGCCATCGTGCGCTGGCGCGTGCCCTGGCCCGCGCACATCGAAAACGACCTCGCCGCCTTTGACGTGGTCGAGGGCGACTTAGCTGAGAACACCGAACGTGACGATTTGGCCCAACCCGAAGCGGTCACTCTCGCCGACTTACCCCGACGCGTTGGAACGTACCGAGGACGACGGGTTCGCGGTTGGCTCGAACAGTTAGCCAGCCCGGCCGATGGTCCCCTCTTTGGATTTCGCGGACCGAGCGCTCCCTACTGGGAGTTTCGCGGCGAGCGGCCCAGCGTGGCTCTCATCGCGGCCGATCGAGGACCGCAACTCCTGCGTCGCCCCGACGACGGCTCAACGTGGGTTCGCTTTGGGTGGTTCGGTGACGACGTGTGGTTGCTGTGCGAGGACGCGCACGCCATTCGCACGATTGAAGCAACCCGACGAACGACGCTGGCCGGCAAAGATCTCGCCACGGCATTGGGGTTTCGCCCGACCTACGTGCTCACGACGCTGTCTCGGCCACTCGACGGACACTGCTACAAAAGCTGCACGGGGCTATTGCCGCGCGGCTGAGAAAGTACTTGGGAAGTTACTTGGGAAGTTTACCGGTGGCCAGTGACTCGGCCATGGCCCATCCAAACACCACCAGGCGCTGTCCCTTGTCGGGTTTAAGACCCTTGAAGAAACCGTCGGCGCCCTCGGGAATGACACCCTTGCTCGCCACGTAGTCCAAGCCGCCCACCGGACCGGGGGTGACCGTCATGACGAAGGTCTTGTCGTCGATGGACTTTTCCGAGCCAAAGCGCTTGGCCAGTCGTCGGCCCCACGCGCGATCCTCGCCGGTTGGTCGATACCCCAGGCGCGGCACCACGTCGTCGAGACCGGCGAAGGCGCGGTACCCGTCGGCCGAGGTCAGTCGTGCGCCGAGGAGTACGTCCTCATCAGGGAAAGCGAGCAACGCTCGACGGAACTGATCGTGCAAGATCGTCTTCAAGGTTTGATCGGACTTAGCGTTACGGTCCACCAGCAATAGCCCGAGCAGCAGCGAGGGCGTGCCGCCGATTCTCTCGAGGGTGCAGAACGAGTAGCCGCGCAACTTGTTGCCTTCGCGCGCGTGGGTCACCAGTACCCACTCCTCTCGCTGTTTGGACAAGAAGCCAATATCGAAGTTGGGCTCTCGGTCAACGCAAAGATCGGCCATCTCGGCGAGCTCAGCGTCACTAAGGGCAGTCGTATCTTTTGTGGTGACCGTCATTGCCATGGAAACCATTCTACGGGAGTTTCACACCCCCTCAAACGGGCCTAGGCCTTGATGACGTTTAAGCCAAATTCTGAGCGAAGATCGCCGACGACTCGCGCAATGTTCACGTTAAAAGCCGGGCCGAGCTTAAATACTTTTCCGGTGGACCCGGTATCCACAATGACCGGCGAGGGACCGGGATAGCGCGTGAGAATCTCGCGCAACGTCGCGATGGAGCGCTGGGTTAAGTCCTGGGGCTGAAAGGAGAGGCGAAGCTCGAGACTCACCGACTCCGCTCGAAAGCGCTCCACGTCGACCGCGCTAAAGCGAAGTTCTTCATCGTTGTCGCTGAGACGCACTTTGATCAAGACAATGCTGTCCTTCGCCAGAAAGCCGCTGAACTTCTCGAAGGCCGCCACGGAGAAGTTAATTTCAATCGAACCGCCGAGGTCTTCTAAGACAACGCGAGCGTAGGGTCGGTTGGCCTTCGTTTGGCGAATCTGCACCTCGCTCAAGATGCCACCGACCGTAACGGCTTGGTGGCTCTGGGCCAGTTCTTCGGAGCGTTCTCGAATGGACAGTATGGTGCCGTCGACGCGCGCGGCGAGGCTGGCCGCGACGTCGTTGAGTGGATGATCCGACAGGTAGGTTCCGAGCATTTCGCGTTCGAAATCGAGTTTCACCGTGGGTTCAAACTCAATGTCCGCCAGGGCAACCTCCGTACCCTCCCAGTCGTTGCCGGCCCCATCGCCAAAGGCGGCAAAGAGAGTCGTGATGCCGAGGGAGAGATCCTTACGGCGACTGAGCGTCATCTCCACAATCTCATCGACCTTCAAGAGAAAGGACAGCCGCCCCACCCCGAGGGAGTCAAAGGATCCCGCTTTAATGAGGGACTCCATAGTGCGTCGGTTCAGGACCATGGGATCAACGCGACGTACGAAGTCAAAGACGCTCTCAAAAGGCCCGCCGTTCTCGCGTTCGCGCACGATCTTTTCCACCAGCGCCTCACCGACGTTGCGCACCGCGGCCAGGCCGAAGAGAATCGTGTTGTCCGCTTTGAGCGACGGCGCGTACTCGGCGAAGGACTCATTCACGTCCGGCACGCCCACGGTGATTCCCATCAGTCGTGCCTCGTTCAAATAGAGCGCCGCCTTGTCCTTATCTTCTCGGAACGAGGTCAACAGCGCGGCCATGTACTCAACGGGGTAGTTCGCTTTCAGCCAGGCGTTCTGGTAGCCGATCAAGGCGTACCCGTAGGCGTGACCCTTCGGGAAGGCGTAGTCGGCGAAGGGCTCGATCTTGTCGAAGAGGGCGTCACCCAGAGCGCGACCGTATCCTTGGCGCTCCGCGCCGTCGACAAATTTCGCTCGCTGGGCGCGAATCATCTCTCGAATCTTTTTCGAACAGGCCTTGCGCAGGTCGTCGGCCTCGGTCATGGAGAAGCCCGCCACGGTGGTGGCGACGCGCATGATGTCCTCTTGATAGATCATCAAGCCGTACGTGTCCGAGAGGACGTCCTCTAGGTCCTTATGGTCGTAGCTCACGCTCTGGCGGAGGTTCTTTCGGTCGGCGTAGTCGTTGTGCACGTTCTCGCTCAACGGTCCCGGACGATACAGCGCGTTCAGAGCGGCGATGTCGTCAAAGCTGGTCGGCGCCAAGCGGCGCATGAGTTGGCGCATCTTGTCGCCCTCGAGTTGAAAAATTCCGATCGAGTTACCCAGTCGAAGCATCTCAAAGACCTTGGGGTCGTCTAAGGGAACGCGATCAATGTCGACGTCTACGCCGTGACGACGTTTGATGTGCGCCAGCGCTCGCTCGATGATGGCCAGGTTTCGTAGACCCAGGAAGTCCATCTTCAACAGGCCCAGCTTTTCAATCGCCGTCGCTTCGTACTGGGTGACGATGGGCGAGCTCTCGTTCGAACCGTTCGCTCCGCTCTTGCGCTGGATCGGCACGTACTCGAGGAGCGGCTCCTTGGTAATCACGACGGCGGCCGCGTGGATACCGTCTTGACGCCGCTTATCGACGAAGCCCTTGGCCACGTCGACGACGTGCTTGACCTCGCCGTCGCTGGCGTAGAGCGAACGGAGTTCGCTCGCCTCGCCGTAGCGCGATTCGTAGCCCGGCACGGGAGCGAAACAGGCCGCCAGGGGAAGATCCTGGCCCATGATCAACGGCGGCATGGCCTTCGCAATCTTGTCACCGAGCTGGGGCGGATAACCTAACACCCGCGCCGCGTCGCGCACCGCGGCGCGAGCCTTGATCGTGGAGAACGTCACGATCTGCGCCACGTGATCGGGGCCGTAGCGTTCGGCCGCGTAGCGGATCATGTCGCCGCGGTATCGCTCGTCAAAGTCCATGTCGATATCGGGCATCTGGCGACGACCGGGATTGAGAAAACGCTCGAAGATCAGTCCGTAGCGCAGTGGGTCCAGGTCCACGATACGTAGGCAGTAGGCCACGCAGCAGCCGGCCGACGAGCCCCGTCCCGGACCGACGCGAATGCCCTTCTCACGGGCGTGATGAATGAGATCCCACACGACCAAGAAGTAGTCGGAGAAACCCATGTCGGCGATGACCCCGAGTTCGTAGTCGAGGCGCGCACGAACCTCCTCCGTTAACGTTTCGCCGTATCGTTCGGCGGCGCCACGGTAGGTCAGTTCACGGAGGTAGCGCGTGGCGCCCTCTTTGTGCGAGGCACCGACGAACTCGGTTGGTAGGGGAAACTCCGGCAGCCCGTCGTTGTCGAATTCGATGGTGACGTTGGCGCGCTCGGCAATCAACAAGGTGTTGTCACAGGCTTGAGGAAGTTCTCGAAAGAGGTAGCGCATCTCGGCCGCGGACTTCAAATAGTGCTGGTCACTCTCAAAACGAAATCGCTCGGGATCGGCGACGCGCGACCCGGTGCCGATGCAGAGGAGCGCGTCGTGCATCTCGGAGTCCTCCGGACGCACGTAGTGCAAGTCGTTGGTCGCGAGCAGCGGCGCCTTCAGCTCTTCAGCGATGCGCAGCAGTTGGGGATTGGTTCGGTGTTGTGACGCCATGCCGTGGTCTTGCAACTCGACAAAGAAGTTCTCCCGACCAAAGATGGTCTGCAGTCGGCCCGCGAGCTCCAGGGCCTTGTGGTGATCGCCCTGGAGAAGAGCCTGCAACACCACCCCCCCAAGACAGCCCGACGTCGCGATCAGCCCGCCCGCGTGGCGCTCTAAGAGATCCCAGTCCAGACGGGGCTTGTAGTAGTACCCCTCGAGAAAGGCCATCGAGGAGAGCACGCGGAGGTTTCGGTAGCCCTCGTTCGTCACGGCGAGGAGGGTCAGGTGGTGATAGAGCTTCTGGCCGCCTTCGGTGTCGCCCCCGGTGTCGTCCATCTTCCCTCGACGTGGCGGGCGATCAAAACGAGAGTTGGCCGCCATGTAGGCCTCGAGTCCCAAGATGGGCGTGACGTCGTGTTTACGGCAGGCCTCGTAGAAGTCAATGAGGCCGTAGAGGTTGCCGTGATCAGTGATGGCAATGGCGCGTTGTCCGTCGGCTTTGGCCGCCAGGACCATATCTTCCACGCGTGCCGCGCCGTCCAACATCGAGTACTCGGTGTGATTGTGCAGATGGACGAAGCCGTCAGCCATCTACCGCACCCTTTCTGTCACACTCCCGCGAACTACACGGATGGGATTTGCAGGCTACTCCCTCCGCGAACACCTTCGCGCAACTCCTATAGATACGTACCGGCCCGGGGCTCGTGGGCCCCGGGGGGAAGAGCGCGATCGCGCATCTTTTCCAGTTGGGCCGCCGCGGCCGCCTGTTGGGCGAAGAGTGAGGCCTGAATCCCGTGAAAGAGTCCCTCGAGCCAGCCCACGAGTTGCGCTTGGGCGATACGAAGTTCTGACTCGGAGGGAACGTCGGCGCTAAAGGGAGTGGCCATGCGGCTGAGTTCCTTCGCCAGGTCGGGCGAGAGCGCGTCGGACAGTTCGTGCACACTCGTCTCGTATATCTCACGCAGCCGGGTGCGACCGGCTTCATCGAGGGGGGCGCTGCGCGCTTCGTCGAGAAGTTGCTTCACCATCGAGCCGATCCGCATGACCTTCGCGGGCTGGCTGATGAAGTCGGCCGAGGCCTCCTCGTTCGCTGGTTCGCTCTCGCCGGGCGAGAGAACTTGGTCGGGGTTAACGGTGACGTCGTGGTTGGTCGTATCGCTCATAGAAGCAGTGTGCCAGACAATTCACCTCCCCAGCCATGACCCCTGATGAACTCGGCCCGCGTCGATAGGATGGCGCCGTGAGAGTATCCACCCGGGGCGACTACGCCAGTCGCGCCTTACTGAGTCTGGCGTTGCGCGAGAATTACGCCACGCCCACCTCCGTTCGCGACCTGGCCGAACGCACCGGACTCCCCCAGCCCTACCTCGAGCAGATTCTCCTTAGTTTAAAGGGGGTGGGACTGGTGAGGTCAAAACGGGGCGTCGGGGGCGGGTACGTGTTGGCCCGGGCGGCCGAGCTGATCACCCTGGCCGAGATCGTGGCCGCCGTGGATGGGCCCATCAACGCCGGCGACTTCGGCCAGCCGCATCAAGACGGAGCCTGCGATCACGAAGGCCAGTGCGTCTTGTTGGGAGTCTGGGCCGACGTGGGGAACCACATGCGCGAGCATTTGTCTAGTTTCACCCTGGCAGATATGGTTAATCAGGCCCGGGGCGGCAAGCCGGTAGCGCGAACCCACAGCGGCTGAGTAGGGGTAGTCTGGGCTTAGTTCGGGGGGCTTGAAAACCGTTTTTCGTCGTGGTAAATTAGTAAGGCGCCCATAGGAGAAATACCCCGCCGAGGACGCATCGACTTTGATCCCCCCAGACAAGGAGATGCCGTGAATACGACCCCCCGCCGGTCCGCCGTGAATACCAATGACATGTTGGGACTTCTCATGCGTGACCTCGATCGCTACCCCATGCCCAACTACGACGAGCAAGTCGAGCTCGCCAAGCGCGTCACCGCCGGTGACGAAGAGGCCAAAAAGCAGATGGTGGCGGCCAACCTCCGCCTGGTCCTTCACTGGGCCCGTCGTTACCAAGACCGTGGTGTCGAGATGGTCGACCTCGTTCAAGAGGGAACCTTCGGGCTCTTGCGCGCCGTCGAGAAGTTCGACTGGGAGCGCGGCTTTAAGTTTTCGACCTACGCCACCTGGTGGATCCGTCAAGCCCTTCAGCGAGCCGTGCAGCAGCACGGGCGCACCATTCGCATTCCCTTAGAAGTGGGAGAGCAGCTCCAGCGTCTTGAGGCCACGACCGCCGAGTTGACCTCGTTGCTGGCGCGCAAGCCCACCGACGAAGAGTTGACCGAAGCGACCGGGATGTCCAAGGCCGAGCGTGAAAACTTAAAGGGCCTGGCCGGCGTCACCGCCAGCTTGGATCAGCCCGCCAGTTCCGACTCCGCCACGACGCTGGGTGACTTAGTGGCCCCGAGTCAGCACGACTGGGTCGGCGACATCGAACAGACCATGATGAACGACCAGTTGCACGGCGCTCTAGAGAAGTTGACGGATCTCCAGCGCGACGTTCTTACCCTTCGTTTTGGTTTGAATGGTGCCACTCCCCTGTCGCTGCAGGCCACCGCGACCAAGATGGACATCGGCGTGCGCCGCGTGCGCCGCGCCGAAGACGAGGCCCTGGCCATGTTGCGAGATGACTCTAACGTGCTCGCTGCACACGAGGTTGCTTAGTACTCGACCCCTTCGATGTCGGAAGGAATAAGGGCCGTGAGATCTTCCGGCAGCGGCGCGTGGGTACTCACCCGCGCGCCGCTTCGAGGGTGAGCAAAGGCCAGAGTGGTCGAGTGAAGGAAAAAACGATCCTCCGCGAGTCGCGTATCGCGGCGATGGCCGTAGCGCAGGTCGTTCACTATCGGATGGCCGATCGACGCCAGGTGCACTCGAATCTGATGGGTGCGCCCCGTCTCCAGTCGAAGACGTAGCAGCGTGGTCGCGGGCACGTCGTTGAGACGCGCCAGCGCCTGATAGCCCGTTCGAGCGGGCCGCCCACCTGATCTCACGGCCATCAAGGTGGGGGTGCGCGTCGAACGACCAATCGGCGCGTCCACCACGCCCCGCTCCTCAAGGACGTGCCCTTGGGCTAGGCCCAGATACGTTCGCTCCATCAGTCGCTCGGCGAGTTGAGCCTTGAGAGAGACAAAGCCGTCGGGCGTCTTGGCGACCACGAGCAACCCCGAGGTCCCCTTGTCCAAACGGTGAACGACTCCCGGACGCACGGGCTCACAGAGTCCTTCGGCGCTGAGCTCCGCCATCTGGGGATAGCGCGCCAGCAGTCCGGCGATCAAGGTACCGGTGCGTTGCCCGGCGCCGGGATGAACGACGTGTCCCGCGGCCTTGTTGACAACGACGAAATCCTCATCGTCCACGACCACATTCACCTCCACCGAGTCGTCGGGTTGCACGGCGTCACTGGCCCGAGGGGGCAACACCGCCACGAGGTGCTGACCCTCCATCAAGGAGGTGGACGGCTTTAGCACGGGCTGGTCGTCCAGGGTGACCGCGCCGGTGGCGATGACCCCGTGGGCTTCGGCCCGAGAGAGGCCCGTCAACAGCGCAATCACTCGGTCGACGCGAAGTTCCTTCAGCGAGGCGGGCACCATGACGTCCAGCACCTCCCCGCCGAAGGCGTCGGGTCTCTCGACGTCGCTCATCGGGCCAGCAGTCTCTCACCACGAAGCGCCGCCAACATCACGACGAGAAAACCAATGGTGATCGCGGCGTCGGCCGCGTTAAAGTCGGGGAACGATCCCACCGCGATGAAGTCGGTGACCTCGTGGGGCGAGGCGGCGAGGCGATCGATCACGTTCGCGACTCCCCCGCCGATCAAAAGTCCAAAGCCGAGGGTCGGCGTACCGCGGTTCGCGCGCAGCCCCACCACCACCACCACCACGGCGATCACCACCGTCACGATCGTGGTGACGAGCGGTAGTGATCGATCGATCGAAAAGGAGACGCCCGTGTTGAACTGCAGTCTCAGCCACAGTGGTCCCACCACGTGATCACCGTGCTGCGCCAGGGAGTGCCGCGCCCAGTACTTCGTCAGAGCGTCAATCACGCTCACCCCGAGGGCCACCGCCAGGACGGTGAAGTTGAGGCGAAGCGTTAAACGCTGGCGCGGCACGACACGCAGGTGAATACCGGCAACTGCGCGCGCAACCTCGGCTGGGAAATCGGCTCGAAGCACTCGTCGCAACGCCCGTAACTGCCGTCGTCGAGTCGCGCGAGCGCCACGTCGATCTCGTCGACCTTTAGGCGCAGCGCCGTCGCGAACTCCTTGAGCTGGTCGCGCTGAATGTCGGAGGCGACGCTGCTGCCGTCCTCGTCGTCGTACTCGAGTCGCTCACGGTCCACCAGCATCTCGTCGGCCTGGGACTCGCTCACGGCGATCTGAGCCCTGGTCGCCTCGCGCGTCTCGGTGAGTAACTGGCGCAGTTCGTCTAAAAACTCGGCGTCTTCGGCGTAGGGCCTGGAGTGCATTTTGCGTTCCAGCGCCTCGACCCGCTTCTTCTCTTCGGCCTCTCTTCGTTCCTGTCGTTTGCGCTCTTCGGCGTCGCGGCGCTCGATCTCGCGCAGTTTGCGCAACTTCTCCGCTTCGATGGCCTTTCGCTTCGCGTCGATCTCACGCTGCTTCTTCGCTTCGACGGCGGCTTTCTCACGAGCCTTCCTCGCGACCTCTCGCTCCTTGGCCGCGATCTTCGCCTTGGCTTCGCGTTCCTTCTTGGCCTTGGTGGCCGCCAGGGCGCGCGCCTTCAACTCGGCGGCCTTCTCCTTGGCGGCCAGGCGAGCTTTGGCTTCGCGATCCTTCTTGGCCTTGGCGGCGTCGAGACCTTTCTGTCGCGCCAACGCCTTCTGCGCGGCCGCCTTGGCCTTGGACTCGCGATCTTTCTTGGCCTTCTGCGCGGCGAGCGCCCTGGCCTTCTTCTCGGCGGCCACCTTCTGCGCGGCCGTGACCATGGGGGTCTTTTTCGCGGGCGCCTTCTTGGCCACCACCTTCTTGGCAGTCGCCTTGCTGGCTACCAACTTTTTCGCGGGTGCCTTCTTAGCGGGCGCCTTCTTCGAGGCCTTGGCGACGGCTTTCTTGGCGACCACCTTCTTTGACGGGTTCTTGGTGGTGATCTTTGCGTTCGACGCCATGCTTAACTCCTCGCGTTCCTTTGAACAAGTGCCCGCCGACCCTAGCAGTCAGCGAGCTCGGTTCTATCAATCGTCGCGAGAAGACTGCTCGAATTTAAGGACTTGACCGATCGTCGGCTGTGACTGCGTCGGCGCCGGCGCGGGTGGCGGTGTCTGCAGAGGACGCGCGGGAGCGCTCGGTGCGAGTGGGGCGGCGGGCGTGGGTGTCGCGCTGGGGGCCGCGGGCGCGACCGACGCCTTGGCCGGTCCGGCCTGCAACGAGCTCTGCACCCAGTGCGTGAACTCGGCCAGCACTTGGTTGATGCGAGTGCGTTCGGCCTGGAGTTGGTGGGCCAACGTATCGACGTCTTCACTAAGACGCTGCTTTAGCCCGTTGAGTCGGTTCACTTCGTCCTCGGCGCGGCTCCTCGCTTCATTGACGATCTCTCGAGCGCGGTCCTGCGCCGCGGTGGTGAACTCTCGAGCCTTGGCTTCGGCTTCTTCTTGGGCTTGATCAATGAATCGTTGGGCCATGGTGATCATCGAGGTGATCTGTTCCGCACCGGCCGACCCGCCGGTGCGAATGGCGGGCGCCGGGGGCGCTGCGGGCGCGGCGGCGGGCGCGGGGCCACTCGCGCCCCGGGCGTCGAGCTGACTGATGCGCTCGGCCGCCTGTCGCAGTTGCTGGCGTTGCTGGTGAGCGAGGTCCTTCAGCTGGCGAACCTCAAGCGAGAGGCGTTCCAAAAACTCGTCGACCTCATCGACGTTGTAGCCCTTGAGGCCGACCTTAAAGGCGACGGTGTCAATGGCGTCGATCGCCGAGTGCGTGTTATCCGTGCTGTCCATTACGCCACCCTACCGCCCTCGAGTTCACGCAGTGAAGAACTAACCGTCACTAAATGATGACGTTAATAAACTCGAGCAGAAGGACGGCGACGATCACCGAGAGGTCAATGCCGACGCCGCCAAAGTTCGGTCGCGGCAGGATCGCTCGCAGAGGACGCAGCACCGGTTCGGTGAGACGCGTCAAGAGATGCTTGGTGGTGGCGAGGCCACCGTGGGGGTTGGTGGTCGGCACCCAACTGAGAAGCGCCGCGATGATGAGAATCCAGATGTAGAGGGTAATCAGGTCGTGGATGAATCTCATGCCTGATCGTAGGCGTGGTAGTTACCCGCGCGAAGTCGCTCTTTCATCTCGGGCCCCAGGTGCATGCCCTGGGGACTCACTAGGTACACCCCGCGTATGAGCATCTCGATCTTCGCGTTCAACGCGTACGCCGTGCCCGCGGTGAAGTCCACGAGGCGCCGGGCCAGTCCCTGATCCACGTCGAGCGTGGTGAGCACCACCGCGCGATTCGATCGCAACAGGTCGGTGATGCGCCGAGAGTCGTCGTAGTTCCCCGGTGAGATGACGGCGACGTCACGCTCTTGACTAAAGGGCGACGTACTTCGCCCGGCGTTGGGGTTAGCGATGGGACGAACTCGCGAGACGCCGCTCATGCCGTCGTTCAACGAGATGGGGGCACCCGAGCGCGGCTTGGTCGTGGTCGGGGCCGGTGCCGGAGAGCTGCTCGGCGCGCGAAACGGCAACGGGTTCGACGGCTGGGTGGGAAAGACGCGGGAGGCGGGCCCGGGGGTGGGCGTCCACTCCGGTTCGAACTCTTCAGCCTGCTCGGAGAAGGGTCGAGGCGCGTTGCTCGGGCCGTACTCGCCGTACTCGTCTTCGACGAGCCCGAGAAACCCGAGAAACCCTCGCAACTTTTCTTTCATTTACCTCTCCTTGGCCGATGCGCCCGGATCCATGTTAGGTCAGCGGGCCTTTGGGCACTCGCGCCCCAAAGAGGGCGCGCCCGACCCGCACCTCGGTGCTACCAAGTTCACAAGCGATCTCGATGTCGTCGCTCATACCCATTGATCGCTCGACGAGTCCCAGTTCGTCGGCGAGATCTCTCGTACGACGAAAGGCCTCGCGCGTCTCGTGTTCTCCCCGCGGGGCCACCACCATGAGCCCGCGCACCAGGAGCGATCGCGCCCTGGCGTGAGCCACCAGCGCGGCCACGTCCTGTGGCGCGGCACCGTTGCGCTCTGCCCGGCCGGTGAAGTCGACCTGCACGTCCACGCTCGGCCCGGGGGACGAGTTGGCGATGACGTCGATCTCGCGCGTGCGCGCCACGCCGCTGAGAACGTTGGCGCAACGAACGGCGCGAGGAATCTTGTTCGTTTGCAGGGATCCTAGAAAGTGCCAGTGGAGATCGAGCTCGCGCGTCGCGTCGCGTTTGTGGCACAGCTCGTCCACGTAGTTTTCGCCGACGTGGCGCAGGCCGAGCTCGTACGCCGCGCGCACCTCGCGAAGAGTAAACGTCTTGGTGACCGCCACCACGCGAACGCTCCGTGGGTCTCGACCGCTCGAGGCGATGCGCTCGTGCAACCGACTTAGGTTCGCGCCGACGCGCTCTAGAAGTTCGTTATCAGCGGAGGAAGCTGGGAAGGTCGTCATCGCCCCCGACGTCGAAGAAGTCGTCGCTGGTCGACGTGAAGATGTCACTGCGCGGGCCTTCGGTCATGGACGGATCGGCGCTCGCGGTGGCCTTGGGCGCGATCGCGTCGAATCCCGCCGCGATCACTGTCACGCGCACCGCTTCACCAATGGAGTCGTCGATCACACTGCCGAAGATGATGTTGGCGTCGGGGTGGGCCACCGAGTGGATGATCTCCGCCGCCTGGGTGACTTCGTTCAAGGTCACCCCGGGTCCGCCGACGATGTTCATCAAGATGCCGCGCGCGCCATCAATGGAGGCCTCCAGCAGCGGCGAGGTGATCGCCGCGCGCGCGGCGTTCACCGCGCGACCTTCACCGGTTGAACTGCCCACACCCATAATCGCCGTTCCGGCGTTTCGCATGACGGTGTTGACGTCAGCGAAGTCGGTGTTAATGAGCCCGGGAACCGTAATGAGGTCCGTCACGCCGCGCACGGCCGAGAGCAGAACGTCGTCAGCGATCTTGAAAGCGTCCAACATCGACGTATCGGCGGCGGTGACCGAGAGGAGCCGGTCGTTGGGAATGACGATCAGCGTGTCGACCTTGTCGCGCAGCGCCTGAATGCCCTTTTCGGCCTGAGTGGCCCGGCGCTTTCCCTCGAAGGAGAAGGGTCGAGTGACGACGCCAATAGTCAAAATCCCCAGCGCGCGGGCAATTTCGGCCACGACCGGAGCCGCCCCCGTGCCCGTGCCGCCGCCCTCGCCGGCCGTGATGAAGACCATGTCGGTGTCCTTTAGGGCTTCTTCGATCTCGGCGCGGTGATCGTCCGCCGCTTGACGACCGACCTCGGGATCACTACCCGCCCCGAGACCTCGGGTGAGCTGTCGACCAATATCGATCTTGAGGTCGGCTTCGGAGAGCAGCAACGCTTGAGCGTCGGTATTGGCGGCGATGAACTCGATGTTTTTTAATCCGGAGGTGATCATTCGGTTAACGGCGTTCGCACCACCACCACCAACGCCGATGACCTTGATCACGGCGTGGTAGTTGCTCTGATTGAGACTCATGGGCTCCCCTTGACTATCTCTTCTATTGTTACCGCCTTCGGCGGGGGCGGCGTGGCGAACAGTCATTGAAGGCTAGTCAGTGACTGAATATTGGTCAAATGCATAGCATTTTGCATCACGACGGCGCCATGACGGCCAACTCGTCGGGAACGGTGACGTCGACAACGTCGCCGGGCACCAGCGTGCTGTGCGCGATAACCGAGGCGATGGCGACGAACTTCGCGTGCAGGCCCGTGGCGGGACCGAGAATGAACGTCACCGGAGTCGTGAGGTGCAGCGTGATGGAGCCACTCGCGTCGTCGGCAATGGTCGAGACCTGCGAGCTAAAGGCCCGCGGCAACTGACCCGCCACGTACGCGGCCCCGCGTCCCGCTCGGGCAAAGGGCCACGACGCAGAGGTCGGGTCGAGGTACACCAGCGTGGGCAAGTTCACGTTCGCCGGCGCCGCGCCGAGCGCGCGCCCGTCACTGTCCACGAAGTAGAGATGGTGAGTGCTGGAGAAGGCCACCGCCACGGCCACGCTTTCGTGCACCGTCACCACCACGGTGTTGGGCCAGTGTTTGGTCACCTCCACCGAGTTGATCCAGGGAAAACGCAACAAGTTGTGTTGAATGGTGGCGTCACTCAGGCCGAGCATGCTCGGATGGTGGGCGAGGCCCGAGGCCGCTAAGACCTGGACCACCCCTTCGTGACGCAGCCCCACGAAGGTGACGTGTTGCACGCGAAAGTACGACTGATGCAAGGTCCACTGCCCGGCGAAGACGAGCGCGGTCACCAACAGGCCAGTTCCCACGAGCCACTTGGTCAGTCGACGCAGCCGCGGGGGCCGCTGGACCTGGCGGCGACGCGCCTCGGGGCCAGCGCTCCGCGAGGCGCTGGCGCGTCGGGGCGCCGTGGTGGTGATCTCGCGACGCCGCGTCACGGCGTTACCCCAAAACCGACGAAGCGGTGCTCGCTGACCAAGGTGACTCCGCTCGTCGTCGCGACCCGCTCTCGCACGATGTTCATCAGTTCATAGACGTCGTCGGCACTGCCCTGGGGGTCCGCTTGAATGAAGTTGGCGTGTTTCTCACTGACCTGCGCGCTGGCGTGGCGCAGTCCCTTACAGCCCGCCGCTTCAATGAGCCGCGCGGCGTGATCGCCGGGCGGGTTCGTAAAAACGCTGCCGCCGTTGGCTCCCCCGGGCTGATGTTCTCGTCGCCAGCGAACAATCTCGCGGACCCGCTCTTGGGCTTGGTCGGCCTCACCACGGCGCAGACGCAGAGTCGCACCGAGCACGAGGTCACTTCGGCGCACCGCGCTCGTGCGATACCCCAGCGCCAAGCGATCCCTCGACCACGTCTCGACGACCCCGTCGCGCCAGACGGTGACTTGATCCAAGACGGCCGCCATGTCCGAGCCGTGGCCGCCGGCGTTCATGGCCACGGCGCCGCCCACGCTTCCCGGCACCCCGACGGCCCACTCGAAGCCGACCATCCCCGCCGCGGCCACGCGGCGTGCGCCCACGGGGACGTCAAGTCCGGCGCCGGCTTCAACGAGCGCGTCGTCCCCGTCGAGGCGCCACGACAGCTGGGAGAAGTCCCCGCTCAGGTGTATCGCCAGCACCGCGCGTTCGCCGTCTTGCACCAACAGGTTCGATCCGTTGCCCACGACGACCCACACCAGTCCGGTGGCGAGCATCAACCCCGAGAGCGCCTCGAGGTCGTCCCGCGAGGAAAGGGTGACCAGCAGCTGAGCGGTGCCGCCCACCCGATAGGTGGTACGAGCACCGAGGGGGGCGCGCTCTTCGACGCGCGCTCCCCCGCGTTCTAGAAGGGTCGCGATGGGGTTCACGCGAGGCCGCCCGGCAAGGTGGCGATGACCGAGCCCACGTCCCCCGCCCCCAGAAAGAGAAGTACGTCACTATCGGTGACCAGGTGCTCGAGTAGCTCGGGGACGAGACCGAGATCGCCACAGTAGATCGTGTCGAGAGAGGGGTCTTGACGAATCAACGCGTTGGCGATGATCTCCCCCGTCACGGCGTGGGGATTCTCTTCGCCGGCGCGATAGAGATCGGTCACGATGACGTGGCGCGCACCCTCGAAGGCCGGGGCGAACTGATCCGCTAAGGCGACGGTGCGGGTCACCCGATGAGGTTGGAACACCACCGTGGGCCTCTCGTACCCGGCCGCCCGCGTGGTGGCCAGAATCGCCGCGATCTCCCCGGGCAGGTGCCCGTAGTCCTCGTAGACGTCGACGCCGCGCCAGGCGCCGCGATACTGGTAGCGCCGGGGGGCGCCCACGAAGTTGGACAATCCGCGTACGACGGCGTCGCCTTCAATACCCAGGGTGCGCGCCAGGACCGCCACCACGGCGGCGTTGGCCACGTTATGAGCTCCCGTGACGCGCAAGTTCACCTCGAAGCTCTCCCCCGGCCCGCGCACTCGAAACGAGGAGCCGCGACGTTCCAGGACGACGTCACTGACTTTCCACGGCGCCCGGCTCGAGATTCCCACCTTGAGCACGTCGCGCTCGAGTGATCTCGTCACCCGTTGAACGCCGGCGTCGTCACTCCACGCAACCAGGGGACCGGTCGTGCGTTCTGCGAGATCGCGAAAGGCGCCCTCTAAGTCCTCGAGCGTGCCGTAGTGGTCCAGATGATCGGCCTCCACGTTCAGCAGTCCTAACGCGTACGGGCGAAGTTCGCTAAAGGCTCCGTAGCTCTCGTCTACTTCCACCACGAGATCATCGGCTCCCCAGTGACCGTTAGCGCCCACCCCGAGGACGGGCGCTCCGAGTAACCACCCGTCGTCGCGCCCGGCGGCCAGTGAGACCTGCACCATCATCGAGGTGGCCGTGGTCTTGCCGTGGGTACCGGTGAGCCCAATCACTCGTTTGGTGGCGGCCAGTTCACGAAACACTTGGGCGCGCGACAAGAGTTCGGCGTTCGCCGCGCGCGCAGCGACCAACTCGACGTTGTCGGGAGCCACCGCCGGCGACCACAAGACCACCTCGGCCCCTGCAACGTGGGCGGCGTCGTGTCCGACGTAGGTGGTGACGTGGCGCGCGCGGAGTTGTTCGAAGATGTCGGCGTCGTTCAGGTCACTCCCGCTCACGACCGCGCCCCGTTCGGCGAGCAAGATCGCCAGTCCGCTCATCCCCGCGCCCGCTACGCCCACGACGTGGATGCGACGTCCGACGTCCAGGGCGCTCACCCGGCGCCCCGTACGTTGAGGGTGACGCGGGCGATCGCCGCCGCGGCGCCGCGGCGCGCGAGGGACTCAGCACCCCTCACCATCGAAGCGAGAGTCCTCGGCTCCATCAGGGCGTCGAGGGCGACAGCCAGCGTCGCGCCCGTGCAGTCACTGTCGCGCACCACCACCGCGCCACCGGCGCGTTCCACCTGTTGAGCGTTCTTCGTTTGATGATCGTGGGGGGCGCCGGGCAGGGGCACCAAGACCGACGGGATGGCCAAGGCGGTCAACTCCGCCACGGTGATGGCACCCGCCCGACAGATGGCCACGTCGGCGACGGACCAGAGTTCTTCCATGTCGCCAAAGGCCACCACTCGATAGTCCAGTCCTTCGCTGAGGGGCTTGAGGGCGAGGTACTCGACGTAGTCCCGCCGACCAGTGACGTGCACGATGGTGCGATCGAGTCGATCACACCACTGGTCGGCGAGATCGTGGACGGCGGCGTTCACCCTCCTCGAACCGAGCGATCCCGTCATCACGACGACCACCGACCGCTCGGGCTCGACCGGCGGTGTAAGACGAGCCTTGGTCGCGACGCGCGCGCCGGTCGAACGATCGATCTCCTCGATCGATTCGCGCAGTGGCGCCCCGGTCACCACCACGTTGTCACCCGAGGTGGGAAAGGCGCAACAACGTTTCACGGCGAAACGACCTACGTAGCGATGCACCGCGCCGGGCGTGGCGTCGAACTCCACGAGGACGAGGGGCACGCGCCAACACACGGCGGCGAAGGACACGGCGAAGGCCGCGTACCCTCCCACGGAGACCACGACCGACGGACGCCACCGTCGCACCAGACCCAGAGCCCTCAGGAGAGCGACCACCAGTCCGATGGCCGCCACGGTGTTCACCGCGACGTCCTTGGCGCGCCACGAACGGCGCAGCCCCCGCCCGGGCAACAACGTGAGAGGGATCTCGCTCGCCCCGAGCAACACGCCCTCCTGACCCCGTCGACTTCCCACGTAGCGAAGTTCTTGAGACCCGAGACCCTCGTAGGCCAGCGCTTCGGCGATGGCCTGCATGGGAAAGACGTGGCCCCCCGTTCCCCCGCCGGTGATGACGACGGGACCGGGCATTAGTACTCCTGGGGGTAGGGACGAGCCGCACCGCGGCGCTCGCCCGGGCGGGCGGGGCGGGCCGGTCGGGCTCGAGGCAGCGTCTCGCGAAAACGGGTGAGACGATACTCACGAATAGTGAGGTCTCCGGTGCGACTGCGATCGTGCGCGATGTTGTAGAGCAAGCCGACGGCCGCGAGTTCGGTGATGAGCGCGGTTCCTCCGTAGGAGAAGAAGGGCAAGGGCACGCCGGTCACTGCCCACCACCCAACGACCGAGGCAATGTTGATGAGCGCTTCGACGGCGATCCAAGTAGTGATCCCCACGGCGACGAGTCGATACACCTGGTTAGAACACTGCTGGGCGATGCGCACCGCGGCCATCAAAAAAGCAATAAACAGTGCGATCACCGCCAGCGTTCCAATCAGACCCAGCTCCTCGCCCACGATGGTAAAAATGAAGTCGGTGTGAGGGTTGGGCAGTAGCCCCCACTTCTCTCGCGAGTGACCCAGCCCGAGCCCGGTCAGACCGCCGGCGCCGAGGCCGATCTTGGACTGGACTAACTGATAGCCGCTTCCCAACAGATCAGCGTGGGGATGGAGAAAGGAGAAGAAGCGCTTGGCCGAGTACGGCTGGACGAGCAGGTACGCGCCGACCGCCACCCCGGTCAGGGCGACGAGAGAGCATAGTAACCGCCGCGACAGTCCGGCGATCGCCAAGACGACGAGCACGATCACCAGAACCACCGACGCCGTGCCAATGTCCGGTTCCAAAACGATGAGCCCGCAACCTAGTGACACCGGCAGCGTCCACATCGCGAGTTGCACCCAATGATTGAGTTCGTCGTGGTGGTGTTGAACCAGCCAGGCGATGAAGAGAATACAACAGAGTTTGAAGAGCTCGCTCGGCTGAAGATTAATCACGTGAAGGTTGAGCCACCGCTTTCCGCCATTGGCGCTCACCCCCACCGCCTTCACCGCGAGCAGCAGACCGAAGCCCACCGCGATGAGCAGCGGCGCGCTCTTGACCAAGCGATCAAGTCGAACCCTTGACATCCAGTACAGGGCGAAGACACCCAGGCACAAGTAGGCCACGTCGTGGACCATGATGGAAAAGTCAGAGCCGCCGTTCGCCGCCGACTGACCCTCGCTGGCCGAGGCCACGAAGATCGTGCCGAAGATGACGAGGGCCGTGGTGACAAGAAGGAGTACTCGCCCCGCCGCGTTGCCGCGCGGGAGCGGGTGCAGCCACCCGCGAACGGCGCGTGGCGGGGCTTGCACACGATAATCGTCACGAGTCGACACGATTAGACCACCTTTGCAATCTTCAAGAAATCGCCGTAGAAAATACCGAGTCCGAGCATGGCGAGCAGCCCGGCCAAAATCCAAAAACGAATTAGCACGGTCGTCTCGGGCCAGCCGCCAAACTCGAAGTGGTGATGAAAGGGCGCGATACGAAAGATGCGACGCCCAAAGACGCGGTAGCTGAACACCTGCAAGATCACCGAGGCTGTCTCGGCGACGAACAGACCGCCGATAATGACAAGCAGGAGGTCGAGATT
>JAOBWI010000083.1 GCA_025463285.1 Acidimicrobiaceae bacterium
CCGTCATCTTTTGTGGTGACTTGAACGTCGCGCATACGCCCGACGACCTAGCGAACCCGAAGCCGAACGTCGGGAAGAAGGGCTTCACCAGTGAGGAGCGCGAAGGTTTTCAGAACTTCCTCGACGCCGGCTTTGTCGATACCTTCCGGCTCTTCCATCAGGGCAACGGGTACTACTCGTGGTGGTCGCACTTCGCCAACTCTCGAGCGCGCAACGTGGGGTGGCGTATTGATTACTTTCTGGTGTCGCAGAGCCTGGTGAGTCGCGTCGTCGCCGCGGACATCCATCCTGACGTACTGGGCAGCGATCACTGTCCGATCAGTCTCACGCTCGCTCCCTGAAACTCTGGAGGCGGCCTTCGGATCACGAGGTGCCACCTAGGCTCCACCACCATGGCGGTCGTCATCGTGGTCATTATCTTCGCGGCGCTCGTCTCTCTTGTCTTCTACTGGTCGAGCCGGTACGGAGACGCCAACAGAAGCCGGGGAACCTCGCTGAAGCGTGGACCGCACGCTCACACCACGACGAGGGGGCAACCCAAGAAGGGATACGCCTCGAAAAGCGATGCCGAGTTTCAAGCGCACAAATTGGCGACGCGCGATGGCGCGCCCAGGGATGTGTACAAATGCGCGACCTGCACCAAGTGGCACGTGGGTCACGGCTAGTTGAACCAGGGTGAAGGCGGCGACGCTGCACGATGAGAAGGCCTACGGGATCGGCCGCCGACGCGAGCCGCGTCGCCCCCAGGGGCGCGACAAATTGAGGGACGCCGGCCCGAGCAGTTAATTGGTTGGCGCGTCTTCCATTGCGTCGCCCGTGCTCTCCGGAAGCTTTCGCGACTCCCACCATCACCTGTACGAGGGCGTTTGAAACAGCCTCCTCGGTCTCAGGGCGCCGGTTCTACTTGCTGTTGCGCGACGAAATCTCTGGGGCGAATAAAGATCATGGCGACGACTGCTCCCACTAGGGCCAGGGTGCCGCTCACCACAAAGAGGTCGTTGAGGGCGCCGGTAAAACTCGACTGGAGGGCGCGGACGAGCTGCGGGCGGAGAGCTGGTGGCGTGCTCTTGATGACTTGAGCGGCCTGACCCTCCTTCACGAGCGTCACGACCTGGCGGAGGTTCCACGACACCGCTGTATTACCGACCGCTTTGATGTGGTTCAGCGAACGGCCGAGTCCTTTTTGCAGCTCGGTCGAGAAAATCGTGGCGTAGACGGCGATGCCGACGGCGATGCCGATCTGTCGGAAGGTCGTGTTGACCCCGGACGCCATACCGGAGCGATCAGGCGTCACTACTCCCACCGCAGTAGAGGCGAGCGGCGGGTTCACCATCCCGGATCCGACGCCCGCCACGATGAAGCCCGAGATGAGGTGCGTCCACGGCGTGCTGGCATGGATGCCAGACATGAGAAAGAGACCAACTCCCACCAGAGCGAGTCCGGGACCGATCAACCAGCGAACGGGCATGCGACTGCTCAGTCGCCCGGCGATCGTGGCCGCGACGAGCGTGCCCCCACTAGTTACCAGTAGTCGGGCGCCGGTGGCGAGGGCCGAATAGCCGAGGTCGTTCTGGAGATACAGAACGATGTAGAGGAGCACGGCAAAGAGTGAGCCGTTCATGGCGAAGGCGGCGGCCAGGCCACCAGAAAAGGTCGGCGTGCGAAAGAGGCCGAGATCGAACATCGGGTGGGCGCTGTAGCGCTCCACGAGAACGAAGGTGACGAACAAGACAGCGGCCACGGCCAGGCAGACGACGACACCCTCATTTCCCCACGTCGTTTCACTGGCGCGGATCAATCCATAGACCAGGCTGACGAGTCCGATCGTGAGAACGGCGAATCCCGCCCAGTCCGGTCGTGACGCTTGGGGCGTACGGGACTCGTCGACCCTCATGATGGTGATAATGATGGCGGCAATCCCGAAGGGAATATTGACGAGGAAAATGCCGCGCCAACTGATGCCGGTAGTGATGACGCCTCCGAGAATTGGACCAAGCGCCACCGCGACGCCGGTGATCGCTCCCCAAACGCCGAATGCCACGCCGCGGTCTTTGCCGCGAAAGCTGTGCGCGAGTAGGGCGAGCGAGGTGGCGAAGAGGATGGCCCCGCCGACTCCCTGGGCCATCCGTGAAAGCGTGAGCATGAGGGGTGACTGAGCGAACCCACACAACAAGGACCCCAAGGTAAAGACGCTCAGACCAATGATGAAGAGGAGTCGACGACCGTACCGATCCGCCAATGTGCCCGCGGTGAGAAGCAGCGACGCCAAGGTCAGTGCGTACGCGTCGACAACCCACTGGACGTCCGAGAAACTGGCGTGAAGCCCACGTTGAATCTCTGGAAGCGCCACGATGACAATGGTGACGTCGAGCAGCAGCATGAACGTCGCCGCACAGACAACTAAAAGCGTCCACCACTTCTTTTCCACGTGGCCTCCTCGACGAGCTCTAGGAGTCACTGTACGGACTATGTGCGACACCTCGCTCGCAAGCCGGTACGAAGTGCAAAGGCCAAACCCGTCAGTCGGGTGACTTACGAGGCGTAACAGCCCGTTGCTGGCGAACTTGTGCCCAATGTTCCGCGCGAGGTGATGCCCTTCTTTGGAATCACGTTCTCACTGACGCCATTCCACGTGATCGCGTAGTACGGGGAGTCAGTGGGCCAGGACTGGAGGAACGGACCGCCACGTGTAGAAGCCGTGGCCCACGAGATACCCGCGGGAGGTGGCGAACCGTTCTCAGCGCTGTAGGTCTGAATCGCCGTGGCGATGGTCGCGAAGTTTGTTTCGCAGCCCGATACCGCCGCGAGTTGCGCCTCCGAAGCGATACCTGGCGCAGTGGTCGTGGTGGCGGGGCCGTTCAGAGTCGGGGAGGGACCGGGTTTCGAGTGCGAGCTTTCGGACACAACGACACCCGCGATGACGCCCAAGACGATGACCGTGACGAGTGTCGAGAGTAAGGCCACGCCGTGTTCGTTGCGCCGCCGCGCCACTCCAGCGAGTTGTCGATTCTGTCTACGAAACGACATTGAGAATCTCCTTCGCTCGTCGGGGAACGACAAACCGAGGCTACGACTGGATGACGCTAGTTTTGGACATTGTGTGTACCAAAAGTTCACACGGTGGGACTGATCATGGAACTCTGACTGACGTCAGCCATACCCACTTTTTGCGTAGGCCCCGGTAAAATGGTCATTGAACCGACCGGAGGAGACAGCGGTGAGTGATCTTCCCGGCCTTCCGCCCGCCGGAGAGCCGCCTCCCATTAGGGCAACCCGTACCCCGGCCAGCGGGCCGTGCAAATGTGCTCGACACACGTGTTGGCATCAAAAGACGTGCCGGTCAAACGGTGTCGTTCGGATCCTTCGAGCACCGGATCCGCGCAGCGAAGTTCGCTCCTCGGTGGTTCTCTGTCGTGAGTGTGCGGCTCCCACGCGTCGTAACCGCGTCGCCTAACTCCCACGCCGCCACCCATCCGGTACGCTCTCGACTATGGCCTGGGCTGAGGGAAAGTACGTGCTGTTGACCACGTATCGACGCGACGGCAGAGCGGTGTCGACTCCCGTGTGGGTCGTGGGCCTCGACCAGGGGCGAGTGGGCTTCACCACGAGCTCGGGGTCTGGAAAATATAAGAGACTGCGACACACCGATCGGGTAACGGTTCAACCCTGCGACGTGCGCGGCCGGGTGAAGCCCGGCACCACGGCGCAAAACGCCACCGCCGTCGTGGTCTCGGGGACTGAGTATCTCGCGATCAAAAGTAAGGTTCGAGCGAAGTATGGAGTGATGTGGTACGTCACCCAGTTTCTGGGAGCCGTTGGTGGCGTCGTGAAGCGACACCGCATTCCCTACGGCGACGTCGGCGTCGTCATCACCCCTACGTCCTGAAGGGCCGACGCATCGCGACCGTCGTGGTAGAAGTTAGAACCGCTCCAACTTGACGACCGGAATTACGCGCGTTGTCTGGGCCTGGTAGTCGGCGAAGTTGGGGTAGCGACCGGCCTGTACGGCGTAGACGTGGTCACGTTCTTCTCGCTCTAGGGGAGAGGCGAGAGCGCTGAAGGTCTCGTCGCCTAGCTCGACACTGACCTGGGGAGTGGCCACGAGGTTGTAGTACCAATCCGGATTGCGGTCCGCCCCCGCTTTTGACGCGAAGACGTAGATGTCGCCTTCTTCATCGAGATACATCATGGGGTTCACCCGCTGCGCCCCGCTGCGCGCCCCTTTCGTGTGCAGTAGCAAGATCGGAGCCCCCGCGAACATTCCGCCCACGACGCCGCGATGTTCGCGAAACTCCTTAATGATCGTGGCATTCCAGTCGTTGGCCGCTTGTGCTGTGTCGTCACTCATAGAGACCGCCTTGAGTCGAGGTTCCGGTCCTCAGACTAACGAAGAAACACGGGGAGTTCGAGGGCGAATGTTATGCTGGACCGCCGTTGAAACAAGCGAGAAGCGAAGTAAGTTGCTCTGATGCGTCGCTCCCTCGCCCTGGCCGTGATCGCCGGCCTCGGTTCGGTCCTGCTGGGATCGTCGCTAGCGATGGCCGACTCGTCCACCACCTCGACCTCCTCAACGACAACGCTTCCCACGACCACCACCACGGCGCCCAAAGTTCCGGTCGCTCCTCTGACCGGACTGCCTGATCCCAAGCGTTCCACGAGGAATCGATCGGCCCTCACCATCAAGATCGATAACACGCCCCAAGCGATGCCGCACTACGGCGTGCAGGACGCCGACGTCGTCTACGAAGAGATCGTCGAAGGCGGCATTACGCGATTAGCGGCCATCTTTAACTCCCACGTTCCGAACGTGGTGGGCCCCGTTCGCTCGGTACGCAGGACCGACCGCGAGATTGTCTTTCCCATCGGGGGCATCTTCGCCTTTTCCGGAGGGGCCGAGTACGCCCTGAAAAGCATCGCCACGGCCCCGGTCAAGTTGTACGACCAGGCCAACGCGGGCCGCACGATGTTTCGCGACCCTCATCGCCCCCCGCCCCATAATCTCTTCGCCAACGCCGAGTTGCTCATGGCGAAAGACGGCAAGCCCCGCCCCCCGCCCCCCCTCTTTTCCTATCTGCCCGCGGGCAAGAGGCCCCACGGGCCTAAGGCCTCGTCCTTCGTCGTCAATTTCGAGAACGGCTTCGCCGCCACGTACCACTGGGATACGAGGACGAGATCCTGGGATCGCTCCCTCTTCGGCGAACCGGACGTGTCGGCGAACGGCGTGCGGATCTCGCCCAAGAACGTGATCGTCTTGACCGTCAACTACGTGGGCGGCGCGGGCGTCATTGACTCGTACGCGCAACTCGTGGGCCGTGGTCCCGTGGAAGTCTTTTCCGGCGGCGTCGTTCAGCACGGGACCTGGTCTCGCTCGGACCTGTACCACCGCGCTATCTACAAGAACCTCGCGGGCACGGTCATCAATCTCAACCCCGGACAGACGTGGGTCGAGCTGTTAGCGACCGGCGAAGGCGTCAGCATCACGTCGTAGCAGACGCCGTGTTCGTAACTACCCCGGCGGCCAGTTGACCCGAGCGCGAAGACCCTCAGCGCACTACGATGTGCTCGCTCTCGGCAGGGAGGGCTCGAATTGCCGAGTAACGAGTCCGCCGTTTGCCTAGGCGCAGACGTTCCACTTTCAGTCAAGTGCTTGTACGGCACTGTCGAGCAAAGGAGAGTTATGGAGAATTCAGACGACGAGATGGACGGTGTCATGGGTGGTGGCGACGCCATGGAGACTAACGACATGGGTGGCTCCGACCAGGTCGACCCCAACGACGCCGGAGTCGAAGACGAGGTCGACGAAGACGACATCGAAGATGACGAGGACGACGAAGACGACATGGGCGGCCACGACACCACCGATTCCGACGTCATCTAGAGCTACTCACCAACCCAACGCGTTGACCGCGGGGTCCGGTGGTCGTCACCAACCTCCAGGGTCACAGCCCTCCTGGTCGGGAATGTGGCCTCTCGTGACCTTCATGCCCACCAGAATCTGCTGGTCTCTGGTGGCCTCACCGGCCAGCGGGGCGAAGCGACCGCCGCCGTACTGGACCCAGGTGGCGTTCGAGAAACCGATGCCCGAGTACACGGGGCCGGTCATAGACCAGTTCCCGTTTACTTCACAGACAGCCACGCGCTGCCACTTCGCCAGCAAGCTGCGAATCGTTTCGCCCCGGACAAGGGCTTCGGCGGCCAGCGCCCGCGAGGCGGCAATCACGATCTGATCGTGGCGGACCACTGGTGTTGGCGGCCGACTGGCGACCGCCGCCGAAGCGAGGGGCGCCACTAGCACTACGGGGGTCACTGTCAATATCAGCATGGCGAAAAATGCTCGTCGCACGGCTCTCTCCTCGGCCCGCCGACACCCCGAGGCGAGAGACTTGCTCAGTCCTCGCACGGCGCGTCAACCCTATGGAAATGAACGTGTCTCATCCACGGGCGCGGATTGGTTGGTCACCTGGTCCACAGTTCTGTGGGGTGGCAAAGGGCAGTCGATGCTGCTGGAGTGAGCCTAGGGGAGGAGGTGACTCCCAGGTGACCACAACACAATCTACTGACGCGTAAGAGCCCTCTGATCTGGTAATATGTCAAAACAAGATTTGGACTATTCCCGGGCACAGGAAGCCCAAAAACCCCCAGACGTGGTGGGTAAGGACTGGTAGGTGGCTAGTTGGACCAATGAGTCGAATTTGCCCCTCGGACACTCTCCCGCGCGACAGCGCGCCGGACTAGCGTCGCACCATCGAGTCGAAAAAAGGACGCGATCCAATGAAAGTTGAGGCATCGAATGGTAATGATTCTCGTGATCCACGAGGTAGATGACGTCGAGCACTGGTTGGCGTCCACCAATCGAGAGACCGTCTTTGGTCCTCTCGGTATCACGGCGCGCACTTTTGTCGAACAGGTCCCGACGCAGCGCGTGGGACTCATCGTAGAGTCACCCGATCTCGAGACCTTCCAGAACGCCCTCGGCTCAGAGGCCGCCGCCGAAGCCATGGCGGCTGACGGAGTGCGCGCTGGTGGGATGCTCGTCCTCGTGCCAAGCCCCTAAGAGCCCCGCGGCGAGTCCAACAAGTTTCTTCGCCTCGCCGTGCCAAAGGGCGAGGCGGCCCTAATCTTGGGCCATGTGTCGAAATATCACTACCCTGCGAGGAATTGAGCCGGCGGCTACGCCCCAGGAGATTGAAGCCGCCGCTCGTCAGTTCGTTCGTAAAGTGAGTGGCGTCGCCCAGACGTCTGACTCGACAGAAGAGGCTTTCGAGAAGGCCGTGAGAGTGGTCGCGCGGGCGACGGCCGATCTTTTAGCGGCCCTGCCGCCTCGCCGTACTCCTCCCAAGACCGTGCCACCTCTTCGACGTATCAAAGGAACCGCCGTTTCTTCCTAGCGAGTTACTCCGCCATAATCGTCGCCGTGGGGGCGAAGGCTGGCGTACGCGCGATCGAAGCGGATTCTCACGTCGGCCAAGTCGTTCTCGTCACGCACGGACTCTTCGGCGTTCTTCATCACCATCTGGGCCTGGCGCACCAAGACGTCGCGTTGCGAGGACGAGACCGTCGAGATTGCTACCACGGAGATGTTGTCCAGTAAGCGGATGAGCACCGCCGGCATGCCGACGGCCGCCTGTCGGATCTTGTCGTGGGCGCGGTTGACGATGCGTTCATAGGACCAGCCCGCCCCGATGAGACGAATACGGCCCTCCTCGTCGCGAAAGACGTTGACCGAGAGTTCGCGTTTCGAGATCTGGCTCAGCCCCGCCGACAGCCAGTCGAGACAGGTCAGTGCGGTGAAGGTGTCATTGACGGCGGGGGAGAGTGCTCGTATGGCGATCTCCACCAGTTGGTCAATGGCGAAGAGAGGATCCTGCATCAAGGTGCGGTGCGGTCCCGTGATGTGGGCCTTGCCCAGGGCTCGCTCGACTTGCTGAGCCGCCCCTTGAGGAAAGACCTTGGCAATGGGATATCCGGCCACGATGAAGTGCCCCGGTCGAAAGTCCAGGCGGATGGTGGCGTCCAACAGTTGAGCAATCTTGGTCAGTTTTGCGTACCCCACGAACTGGAGGTAGCCACTTTTAGCCGCCAGCACCGCCCCGCCGCGCTGTTGAATCACGGTGAGAAGATCGTCGGGGCTCTGTTGTCGACCGACCTCCTCGCGGGCGGTGAGGGGGCGCCGGTCCTCCAGGGCCGGGTACTCGGACTCGATGGCGATCTCTAGGTCGCGCGCGATGCTGGCGATCACTTCAGGAAGCTGGATGGAGCTGGCGATGTGATTGATGAAGTAAATCAAGACGACCACGTCGACCAGCAGCAAAACCTCGGACACCGCCACGCAGAGGTGAGGAGTAAAGTTCGGGTGGGGGTAACTGGAGATAGAGCCCAGAGCCAGCACCGAGTAGACGAAGGTGGCGACGAAAACACCCAGGGTGACCTGATTGCCCCGGTCGCGAACAAAGTTGCGCATCATTCGCGGACCCATCTGCTGTGACGCCAAGGTCAGGGCCAAGATGGTGATGGAAAAGACCACGCCCACCGTGGTGATGATCGCCGCCGCGATAGCGATGAGAATGTCGCGCCCCGCGTTGGCGTTCCCGACGTTGAGCCAAAAAGGTAGTTGAAAGTGGTGGTTATAGGCTCCCACGTCGAGGGAGAAGGTGATAATAAACACCACCACCGCAATGACGATGAGGACCGCCGGAACGAACCACAGCGTGGCGCGCAGCGCCTCGCGACGCCAACCCGGCAGGCGTTTGCGCGTGGCCTTCACGATGACCTAGAAGGACCTGGGCGGGTCGACGCGCGGGCGGGCGAACTAAAAATGGCCATCGACGAACTCCCTGCCGCCGACCAGTCTTCCCGGCACACCATTTCTACAGTCAGCCAACAATACTCGACGGTTTTTTGCTCTTCGTGCCCTCGTGATGGGTTCGACCTTTGTAACTACCATAAGGTCGAGGTAATCCGTGTCCCAGTTACTTTTCACCGCCTTCTCTAATCGCCACGACGCGGTCGCGCTGGCTCACGCCGTCGGTGAGCAACTTCGCGGCGACGGCGTGAGCTCCACGTTGTACCTCCTTGACTCGAGCGACGCACCGGCGCTGGATGCGACGACCCTCGTGGTGAGCCTCGGTGGCGACGGGACGTTTCTCAAATCGGCCCGACTCGCCCACACGGTGGGGGCCCGGGTGATCGCCGTCAACCTCGGCCAGTTGGGCTTTCTCTTGAACGTCGCCTCTAACGACGTGGTAGAAAACGTGAAATGGGCCCTCACCAGCGATTCGGTCTCCGAGCGACTTGCCCTGCAGATCACGCTCTCGGACGTCGACCTCGAGGAGTTCGCGCTGAACGAAGTCGTTGTGGAGCGCGCCAGTGCCGGGCATATGGTGAGGGTGAAGACGTTCGTGAACGACGAGGAGTATCTGACCTACTCGGCCGACGGGGTCATGGTGGCCACTCCTACCGGCAGCACCGGCTACAACTTTTCCGCCGGGGGTCCGGTAGTGGACGCGTCGCTGGCCTTGATGATTCTCACTCCCATCGCCCCTCACTTCACCATTGATCGTTCGATCGTGGTGCCGGTGGACAACGTGATTCGTCTCCTCGTCGACGACAAGCCCGCCGCGCTGGTGGCTGACGGCAGGACCATTGGCGCCTTAGAGCCGGGTCAGTACGTTGAAGTTCGTCAGAGTCCCAGCCCGGTGCACCTGGTGGCCACCCAACGATTTGACTTAGCCACGCGACTGCGACGCAGCCTTCGAGAGGGTCATGCCTAAGGCACAACTCGTGGAGTTGTACGCCCACCGCCTCGGAGTCATTGACGAGGCTCGACTCGAATTCGGTACGGGATTCAACGTTCTCACCGGCGAGACGGGGGCGGGTAAGACACTGCTCCTGGGCGCCCTAGCTCTCGCGCTGGGTGATGACTCGGGTGTGTCGCGTCAGGCCATCACCGAGGACACTCGCGCCGTTGCCCTCTTTGCGCGCGACGACTCCGACGAGCTGGTCTTCTCTCGCGACGTCACCGCGTCGGGACGCCTGCGCAGTTCTCTGAACGGCGCTCCGTCGAGCGCGGAAGCGCAGAGAACCCTGGCCCAGGAGTTGGTAGTCATCCACGGTCAACACGACTCGCTGGCCCTGCGCCGAAAGGGCGAAGCGTTGCGACTGGTGGACGAGTTTGGAGGCGTGGACGTCCTAGAACTGACTGAGGTTCGCCGTTTGATGAACGAGGCCCGGCGACTTCGTGACGACGTGGGTGGAGACAACGAGAGCCGCGAGCGTGAGATGGACTTTCTGCGCTTCCAACTACGAGAACTCGACGGTGCGGCCCTTCTCTCGCCCAGTGAGTTGATAGACACGTTGGAAGAGCTCACGCGCCTGACGTCGCTTCGAGACGGAGAGGCCGCGCTCGGCGAGGCCCTTCGTGAGTTCGACGGGGATGGCGACGACGCTGTCTTGCAGCGCTTCGCCGAGGCGCTGAACCGACTGCCCGCGGGAGATGCGTACAACGGACCGCGACAGAGCCTTCGCGACGCGCTCGCTCAGTCTCGCGAGGCCGTCCACGAACTCACGACGCTCGCTGACCCTGACGCGTTCGACCCGCAGAGAATCGCAGAGTTAGAAGAGCGCGCCACCGTTCTGCAACAGATGGCGAGGAAGTACGGGGGCACTGTGAAGGCGGCCCTGTCGGCGCAAAGCGAGTTGCGACGTCGCCTGGAGCTGCTCACGCAAAGCGAAGCCCGCCGAAGCGGCCTTAATCAGGAACTATACGACCTGGGACATCGTGAGACTCTCCTGGCGCAAAAGGCCCGCCGTGATCGCCGACTCGCCAGTGAGGCCCTCACTCGCGCCGTGGCCACGCAGTTGTCGCGCGTGGCCATGGAGAACGCCACGTTGCGATTCGTGGCGGACGGCGACGACGGATCCGAGGTGCAGATTTTCTTTGCGCCAAACCCGGGACTGGGCGAAGGCCCCCTTTCGACGCTGGCCAGCGGGGGAGAACTCAGTCGAGTCCTCCTGGCGATCTCGTTGGAGACGGCCGACCGCGACGTCGTGGCGATCTTCGATGAGATTGACGCGGGCCTCGGAGGACAGGTGGCCCAGCAGATCGGCGAATGTCTGGCCGAGGTGGGTCGCCGCCAACAAGTGTTGGCCATCACGCACCTGGCGTCAGTGGCCGCCAAAGCGGACCACCACTTCGTGATTGAGAAAACCGTCCACGACGGAGTGACGCGTACCGTGGTTCACTCCCTTAGTCGTGACCAGCGGGTATTGGAGATCGCGCGGATGCTAGCGGGGGACGAGCGAACGGAAGAGTCGCGCGCGCTCGCTCAACAATTACTCGAAAACTCCTTCTAGGATCGCCCTCGGTCAGAGTTTCGGCGCTAGCATATGGTTCCGTGAGAAGCGCAGTTTTGCTATGACAAAGTACGTCTTTGTAACGGGTGGAGTGTCGAGTTCGCTCGGTAAGGGTCTCACCGCCTCCTCACTCGGACGTCTGCTCAAATCCCGTGGTCTCAAAGTCACGATGTGCAAACTTGACCCCTACTTGAATGTCGACCCGGGCACCATGAACCCCGGAGAGCATGGCGAAGTCTTCGTCACCGATGACGGTGGGGAGACGGATCTGGACCTAGGACACTACGAACGCTTCATTGACGAATCGCTCTCTAAAATCTCGAACACCACGACGGGCGCGATCTACTCCAACGTGATCGCCAAAGAGCGCCGTGGCGACTATCTGGGCAAAACCGTCCAAGTGATCCCGCACGTGACCGACGAAATCAAAGAGCGCATTCGCCGACAAGGAACTCTCGGGGCGGACGTGGTCATCGTCGAGATCGGGGGCACGGTCGGTGACATCGAGATCGTGCCCTTTATCGAATCGATTCGACAGTTCCGACGCGACGCGGGGCGCGACAACGTCTGCTACGTCCACCTCACGTTGGTGCCGTATCTCGCTCCCTCCGGTGAACAGAAAACCAAGCCGACCCAACACTCAGTGACCGAGTTGCGCTCCCGCGGTATCCAGCCGGACGTCATTGTCTGTCGAAGCGACCAACCCATCTCGGACAGTTTGAAACGAAAGATCTCCCTGCTGTGCGACGTGCCCGTGAACGCGGTGATCTCCGCGGTCGACGAGGAGAGCATCTACGACATTCCCATCACCCTCCACCACGAAGGCCTCGACACCATGGTCTGTGACGCCTTGAACATCGATCTCGGCGAGCACCCGATCGATCTCGCTCCGTGGGAAAGCGTGGTGCGACGAGTGCACAACACGTCGCGGAACCTGCGCATCGGCATTATCGGGAAGTACGTCACGATGCCCGACGCGTACTTGAGTGTGGGTGAGTCCATTCGCCACGCCGGGTTCGCCATTGGAGCGAAGACCAACATCGAGTGGTTCGAGGCCGAACGAGTACCCTCTGAACTCGACGCCGACCGGCTCGGCCAGCTCGACGGCATTATCGTTCCAGGTGGATTTGGCGAGCGCGGCATCGAGGGCATGATCGCCACGGCCCGCATCGCGCGCGAGAACGACATTCCCTATCTCGGGATCTGTCTCGGTATGCAGATCCAAGTTATCGAGTTCGCGCGCCACGTGTTGGGTCTCAGCGACGCGCAGTCCACCGAGTTTTCGCACAGTTCGTCATCCCCGGTGATCTCCCTACTGGCCGAGCAGATGGACGTGACCGACCTCGGCGGCACGATGCGTTTGGGAGCGTGGCCCGCCATGTTGGACGAAGGCTCCCAGGTAGCCGATCTTTACGGCACCACGGTCGTCTCCGAGCGACATCGCCACCGTTATGAGTTCAACGCGCGCTATCGCGAGCAGTTTGAGGCCGCGGGACTTCGCTGTTCGGGCAACTCTCCAGACGGTCGCTTGGTGGAGTTCGTCGAACTACCTGGTCACGCGTTTTTCGTGGGGACCCAGGCCCACCCCGAGTTCAAGTCTCGCCCTGATCGCCCCCACCCCCTGTTCTTGGGTCTCATCAAGGCGGCGGACGCGCGGGCCGAGGGTCGTGAACCTCACATCATTGATCCCTCGACGGTCGACATCACGTTGTGAACGACTCCTTCCACGTTGAAGGAGCAGACGTGGTGTTTCGCTCACACGTGTTCGACGTGGAGCGACGGACCATACGTCACGACAAAACGATGTTCCGTCGAGACGTCGCGGTTCACCCCGGTGCGGTCGCGATACTGCCCATCAACGCCGCCGGTCAGGTGGGATTCATCCGACAGTACCGAGCGACCTTTGACGAGTTCCTGCTCGAGATTCCGGCCGGTACCCGGGACATTCCCGACGAGGAACCTCTGGAGACCGCCAAACGCGAACTTTTAGAGGAGCTCGGTTTCGAGGCGAAGGAGTGGACCCTCCTTGGACAATTCATGAACTCTCCGGGTTGGACCACGCAAGTAATGATGATCTACGAGGCGCGCGAGCTTAGCCAAGGCGAGCGAGCACCGGCCGGACCCGAGGAGAGTAGTTCGACGATCCACTGGCTGGCGCCCGAGGAGATACGCGAAGCCTTCCGTCACGCCCCGGCCGTTGATTCGACGACCGCCATTGCGCTGCATCGGATCTTCGGGACGCTGTTTGACGAGTCTTAGCGCCGAGCTCGACGAGTATCTGGAGTGGCTCACGATCGAGAAGGGTCGCAGTCGTGCGACGATCGAGGCCTACCGCCGCGACCTTACGGCACTCATTGCGTGGGCCCGCGATCAGGGCCACGCCATCACCGAGGTCAGCGAAGAAGAGCTCGAGCGTCACTACAACGAAGCACGTCTCTCGCGCTCGCCCAGTACCGTCGCGCGAGCCGTGGCCTCGGCGCGGGGATTCTTCGCCTACCTGGTGGACGAGGGCTACGCGCTCAGTGACCCCACCGCCCGCCTGAAGGGTGGCCGTCGCGGGCGCACCCTCCCTAAGCCCTTGGGCGAGGCGGAGATCGTACAACTGTTGGACTCCCTACCCGCCGCCTCGCCGTTCGATCTGCGCGATCGAGCGTTACTGGAACTGCTCTACGGCACCGGCGCGCGCGTCAGTGAAGTGGTGAATCTTGACCTGTCCGATCTGGACTTTGAGGAGGAGTTGATTCTCTTAACGGGCAAGGGAAACAAACAGCGCCTGGTGCCCATCGGTGCATCCTTGAACCGCGCCTTACGTGAGTATCTGGGCCCGGGAGGACGACCCTCGCAGTTGCCCTCGAAACGAACGACCAAGGTGTTTCTTAACGCCCGCTCCGGTGTTCTGACACGTCAGGGCATCGATCTCGTCATTCACAAACGTGCGTTGATGGTCGGGATTGATCGCCATCGCATTAGCGCGCACGTCTTTCGACACAGTTGCGCCACCCACATGTTGGCCCACGGGGCGGACATTAGAGTGGTCCAGGAGTTGTTGGGTCACGCCTCAATCGCGACCACGCAGCTGTACACCGCGGTGTCGGTGACGACGTTGCAACGCGAATATCAGCACGCTCACCCTCGGGCCCACGACTAAGAGGTAGTTCACGATGTACGAATGGGCCTACTTCATCTGGTTGATACCTTCCGTGACGCTCCACGAGGTGAGTCACGGCTACGTGGCCAACCTGTTCGGTGACTCCACGGCCAAAGACCAGCACCGCCTGTCGCTCAATCCGCTGCGCCACGTGGACCTCTTCGGTACCATCCTCCTGCCCGGGCTGCTCATCATCTCCGGCTTGCCGGCCTTCGGGTACGCCAAGCCGGTGCCCGTCAATATCGGGCGACTTCGAAATCCCCGCAAGCAGGAAATCTGGGTGGCGCTCGCTGGGCCGGCCGTCAACGTTGGGCTGTCGGCGGTGGGGTTTGGCCTTTGTGAGTACGCCATCCACGTGTCGAAGAGCTACAACCAGCTCCTGATCTTCGCCGCCCTGGGACTGGTGAACCTGGTACTCGCGGTCTTTAACCTCGTGCCCATACCGCCCCTCGACGGGTCGGCGGTGATCTCTCGCTTCTTGCCGGTGCGCAGCCTGCCGAGCTACTACCGGCTTCGCCAGCGCGCGATGCCCTTTCTCTTTCTTTTCATTATTCTCGACTTCACCTTTTTTCACGTCGGGACGAATCTCCTGCCCGACCTCGAGAACTGGTGGCTGAGTCTGCTCTCTAGGTAAGACCCATCGCGGCCGCGGCGCGGCGATAGACCGATCCCGCTAGCACTGACGCCTTATCGGCCCCCCGGGCGGCCACTTTGTACAGGTCGTCGGGCGACGCGAGGAGCTCCTCGTAGCGTTCGCGTAGGGGTGCGAGGATGGCAATCAAGAGTGCGGCTAGGTCGCTCTTCAACTCCCCGTAGCGCGAGTAGCGAGCGGCGACTTCTTCGGGCGTCTCGCCACTCAGGCTCGAGTAGATCTCCAACAGGTTAGAGAGACCCGGTTTTTGGTCCCAGTCAAAGCGCATCTCTCCGTCGGTGTCGGTGACCGCTTTGGCGATTTTCTTTTCAATGTCGACCGGTGCGTCGAACATATACACGGTGCCGAGGGGACTCGCCAGCGACTTGCTCATTTTTCGAGAGGGATCTTGCAGGTCCATCACCCGAGCGGCGACCGGGGGCTGGACGCCCACGGGCACTTGGAAGGTCGGTCCAAAACGATTGTTGAATCGTTCGGCGATATCGCGGGTGAGCTCTAAGTGTTGGCGCTGATCGTCGCCCACGGGGACCTCTTCACTTTCATAGAGCAGGATGTCGGCCGCCATCAAGACGGGGTAGGTCAAGAGCCCGACGCGGTACCCCTCTTGGCGTTCGGACTTCTCCTTAAAGGCCACCATGCGCGAGAGCTCACCGTACGTGGCGACGCACTCTAAGAGCCAGTTGAGTTGCGCGTGATACGACACGTGGCTTTGCACGAAGATCGTGCACACCTCGGGGTCCAGCCCGGCCGCCAGGTACGAGGCCAACAGGTCAGTGGTATTCGCGCGAAGTTCCTCGGGCGCGATCTGCAGCGTGAGGGCGTGCAGATCCACCACGCAGTAGTAGGCGTCCTCGTTCTGCGCTCTCACCCACTGGCGCAGCGCCCCCAGGTAGTTGCCCAGGTGGAGGGGCCCCGAGGGCTGCATGCCAGAGAGTATCTTCATCGTCCAATGTTAGAGGAGGCCCTCCAGGGCACCCGGTAGAGTTGTCGAGTGACCTTCGTCGTGACGACGCCGTCCTTCAGCGGCCCCGTAGAACTGCTGCTGCAGTTGATATCAAGTCACGAAGTGGACATCCTCGACGTTCCCTTAGCCCCCCTGGTGGACGCCTTCGTCGCGGTTCTGCGTGACGAATCCACCGCGCTCTCCATGGATGAGTTGTCCGAGTTTCTCTTAATCGGCGCGGTTCTTCTAGAGATGAAGAGTCAGCGTCTTTTACCTGGTCGCGACGCTGGCGAGCCGGACGAGGAGTTCGTGGGTTGGGAGGAACGCGACGTTCTCTTAGCCCGGTTGCTGGAGCTGCGCACCTACGCGGCCCTGTCCGACGCGTTCGTCTCTCTCTTCGAACGAGCGAGCCGCGCCTTTCCTCGACTGCGCGGCGTCAACGACGGATTTCACGTCGAGCCCCCCGATCTCTTGGCCGGAGTCACCACGGCCCAGCTGGCGATGGCGTATCTGCACGGCATTGAAGAGAAGCCGGTGCGCGTGGTCCGCCTGCATCACGTCACCGTGGACGCGGTGACCGTGGCCGAAACGGTGGCCACGCTCTCCCAACGACTACCGACGATGGGCAAGCTCTCCTTTCGTCGACTCACCGAAGGTCTGGCCACTCGCATCGAGATCATCGTTCATTTTCTGGCGATCTTGGAGTTGTGCAAGCTCGGCCACGTAGCCCTGGGACAGGGCAGTACCTTCGGCGACGTTCAGATTGAGTGGATCGATTCCGCCCTCGGTCTCGACCTTGGAGGGGTGGACAGTTATGAGGGATGAGTTCTCGCTCGAGCAAAAACTTGAGGCCATGTTGACGGTGGCCCTCGAGCCGATTTCGACAGAAGAACTAGCCGACGTGGTGGAAGACGACGCCGAGACGGTGGGCGCCACGCTACGCGCGCTACGTCACGAGTTCCAAGATCAGCGCCGCGGATTTCACGTCGTGGAACTGGCCGGTGGCTGGGTCATGCAGTCCGCGCCGGAGGTGGCGTCGTGGGTGAGTAAGTTTGCCAACCGCGACGTCTCGCATCGACTCTCGTCCGCGGCGCTGGAGTCCCTCGCCATCATTGCCTATCGCCAACCCGTTTCGCGCGCTCAGATCAGCGCACTGCGCGGCGTGAACGTGGACGGCGTGGTGCGGCTCTTGGAGCAACGCGGCTACATCGAAGAGCTCGGGCGAGCGCCCGGCCCGGGGCAGCCCATCCTCTACGGCACGACGGAACTCTTTCTAGATCGCATGGGCCTGGCCGCGCTGGATGACTTGCCGCCCATTGAAGAGTTCATGCCCCCGGTGGAAACCGCCCACGCGCTGGCCGACGAATTGGCCTTGCGCTTCGATGACTCTGAGGTGTCGTAGTTGGACGACGGCGAGCGCCTGCAAAAGACTCTCGCGCGCGCCGGCTACGGATCGCGGCGTTCGTGCGAGCGACTCATCGTCGAAGGGCGAGTGACCATTGACGGTCGCGTCGCCGAACTGGGTAATCGAGTTAATCCCGAGGTGCAGATCATCTGCGTCGACGGCAACATGGCCCCCACCTCGCAGAGCAAGGTCTACTTTCTCTTGAACAAGCCCGATGGCGTCGTGACGACCGCCTCGGATCCCCAGGGCCGGACCACGGTGTTGGACCTGGTGGAGTCGCCGGTGCGAATCTTTCCGGTGGGCCGTCTCGATATGAATACCGAGGGCCTCTTGATCTTGACCAACGACGGTCGCCTGGCCCACCTTCTCACTCATCCCAGCTCGGGGATCGCCAAGGAATACCTGGCGCGGGTGGAAGGTGATCCCTCTCCCGGGGCCCTGCGCCGCCTGCGAGAAGGCGTTGAACTAGACGACGGCGTGACGGCGGTCGCTCAGGTCTCGCGGGTGTCGGAGGGACTGCTGCGCATCGTGATCCACGAAGGGCGTAATCGACAGGTCCGTCGCATGTGCGCGGCCGTGGGCCACGAGGTCACCCGTCTGGTTCGCACCCGTATCGGTCCGCTGCAGGACGCCACGCTCTCTCCGGGTTCGTATCGTCAACTGTCACTGAATGAGGTTCGTCGACTCATGGAAGCGGTGGGGATGACCACGGAGCTGGCCTCTACGATGCCTTCATGAGTTCGCCCATGGTCCGAGGTCTTCGCGGTGCGTCGACCTGCGCCGCTAACACCGTCGAAGAGATAAGCGACGTCACCCAAGAGCTGCTCTTGGAGATGCTCGGACGTAACGCCGTGAGTCACGATGACGTGGTGAGCGTCCTCTTTACAACGACGCCCGACCTCAACGCCACCTTTCCCGCCACCGCCGCGCGCGGCGTCGGCTTCGGGGACGTGCCGCTGCTCTGCGCCAGTGAGATCGACGTTCCGGGAGCCAAACCCCTGACGGTGAGGGTCTTGATGCACGCCTACACCGAGCGACCTCGCGGCGAGTTGCGTCACGTGTATCTCCGTGGCGCTCAGTCCCTTCGCGATGACCTCCCCGAATAAACGCCGAGCCCACGTGGTGGGGCTCGGCTTAATCGGCGCCTCGGTGGCTCTCGCGCTCGGCGAGTCGGGCTGGACCGTCACCGGGACCGATCTCGATCCCTCTATCGCGCACGCCGCTCGTGGAGACGGCGTGATCGCTGGCGTCGAGCTCGAGAGCGACGTTGACCTCGTGGTGATCGCCACGCCGGCCGGCGTCGTCGCCCAGACGGCCAACGACGTTCTCTCTCGACTGTCGAAGTTGACCCTGATTGTCACCGACGTGGCCGGCGTGAAGAGCTCCATCGTCGAGCACGTGGGCGATCCTCGTTTTTTGGCCGGTCACCCGATGGCCGGTTCGGAGCTACGCGGCCTGGCCGGGGCGCGAGCCGATCTCTTTCGTGGGTGCACCTGGGTGTTGACACCCACGTCGGCCACCAAGCCAGAGACCTACACCGCGCTGCACGGTGTGTTGCGAGAACTGGGAGCCAACGTGGTAGCGGTCGGAGCCCACGACCACGATCGCTTGGTCGCGGTAGCCAGTCACGTCCCTCATCTACTAGCCGGTGCGCTCATGAACGAGGCGAGCCTGGTCGCGGAACACGACGCAGTGCTGTTGCAACTCGCGGCGGGGGGTTTTCGCGACATGACCCGCGTGGCCGCGGGCGATCCGACCATGTGGCCGGACGTGCTCTTCGAGAACCGGGTGGCCATCACCCAGTCGCTGGAAGCCCTGGAGGCGCGTCTCGCGGCGCTGCGCGTGGCTCTGAACGACGACGACCACGCCGCCGTCGCGGCCGACCTGGTGAACGCGGCGTCTGCTCGCCGACAGCTGCCCGGCCGGGCCCTCGACTCCGAACACTTGGCCTATCTGCGCGTGGCCGTCAGCGACCAACCGGGAGTGCTGGCCGCGGTGACCATGGCCGCTTCCGAGATGCTGGTGAACATCTACGACATTGAGATCGCCCACGGCATCGAAGGCTCCAGCGGCACCCTGTTGCTGGCTATCGACGCGAAACAGGCCGATCTCTTTAGTGGGGCCTTGAAAGAGCGGGGTTTCCAAGTAGGCCACGAGTGAGCGACGTCGAACGGGTGAAGCCGCTGGCGCACCTGCGCGGCTCCCTGCGAGTGCCCGGGGACAAAAGCACGTCCCATCGCGCCCTGATGTTGAGCGCCCTGGCCGACGGTACGAGTACGATCACGGGTCTCTCGCCGGGCGACGACGTCGCCTCGACCAGCGTCATACTTGAACGCTTGGGTGCGACGCGGGTGAACGAGGACGGTATCGCTTTGGTGACCGGACCGACCAACGGACTGCGCAGGAGCGAGGGGGCCTTGGACTGCGGCAACTCCGGTACGACGATGCGGCTCACGACAGGCGTCGTGGCCACGATTGTCGGGACCCACCATCTGGTGGGCGATGACTCGCTGTCGAAACGTCCGATGGATCGAGTCGCCATTCCACTAGGACTCATGGGAGCGGAGGTGCGTGGTCAGGGGACGGCGCTGACGGCGCCCCTCAGCGTCACGACGACGGGCCACTTGAGAGGCATTGACTTCCACCTTCCCGTCGCCAGCGCGCAGGTGAAGTCCGCCATTCTCCTCGCCGGTCTCGCCGCAGACTCACCAACCACCGTGCGTGAGGACGTGCGAACCCGCGCCACCACCGAGGTCATGCTTCGCTCTGCGGGCGTGTCGGTGACGAGCGAGAACTCAGCCGGCGGGCGAGTGGTCAGCGTGACGCCCGGGCGCCCTAGGCGCCACGACTGGTTCGTGCCGGGCGACCCTTCGCAGGCGGCGTTCTTTGCCGTCCTGGGCGCCATTCATCGTGACGCCTCGCTGGAAGTACTGAGCGTGGAGGCGTCACCCGAGCGCGTGGGATTCGTCGGCGTGCTCGCTCGCATGGGTGGCGCCGTTCGGCTCGTTGAGCATGGGGAGATCCATGCGTTGATGTCCACCAGCTCGACCTTGTCCGCCACCGAGATTCACTCCTACGAGATCCCTTCGCTCGACGAGGTGCCCATCCTCACCGTGGCGGCCTGCGCCGCGACGGGGGTCAGCGCCTTTCGCGACATGAACGAACTGCGCCTCAAAGAGTCGGATCGTTTTGGCGGAGCGCTTCTGCTCGCGCAGCGCCTGGGGTGTCGCGCGTGGTCGCAAGGCGACGACTTCTTCGTCGAGGGCGTGGGAGGGGCAGAAACGTTTCTCGACTTCACTATTGACGCCGCGCTCGATCATCGCATGGTGATGGCCAGTGCCGTGGCCGGGGTCGCGGGTAAGGGCTGCACGATCGAAGGGGCCAGCACGGTGTCGTCCAGCTATCCGCACTTTTTTCGCGACCTAGCGTTACTGGGGTGAGCGAACAGGTCATCGCCATTGACGGACCGGCCGGTTCGGGCAAGTCGAGTGTCGCTCGAGCCCTCGCCGAGGCCCTCGGCTGGTCGTTCCTCGACACGGGCGCCATGTATCGGGCCGTCACCGTGGAAGCGATCTCTCGGTGCGTCGATCTCACCAACGAGCGAGCGATGGGTCAACTGGCCGAAGGCCTCACGCTCGCCACCCTGCCGCGCGTGACGGTAAACGGTCGCGACGTGCAGGACGAACTTCGTCGCGACGACGTGAACGAGGGTGTGTCGATCGTGGCCGCCAATCCGCTGGTGCGAGCGCAGATGGTGCGTCGACAGCGAGAGTTCGCCGCCGCACAGTCACTAGGGACCGTGGTCGAAGGGCGCGATATTACGACCGTGGTCTTTCCCGAGGCCACCTTGAAGGTGTTCCTCACGGCGTCCTTAGAGGAGCGAGTTCGTCGTCGTAGCAGCGAAGGCAAGGACTCGGTGGAGCGACGCGACGTGGCCGACACGACCCGTGAGGCCTCGCCGTTACGAAAAGCCGATGACGCGTTCGTGCTCGACACAACGGGTCGAAGCGTGCACGAGGCCGTGGAGGAGATTGTGCAGTGGCTGAAGCACCTGACCTTGTCCTAAATCCCAACAAGACTCCCATCTATCGCGTGGCGGCGGCCCTCGTCGGCGTTCTCGCGAGGGTGCTCTTTCGCCCCACCATCGTGGGCGTGGAAAATATTCCGCTCACGGGCCCCGTCCTCATCGCGCCGAGTCATCGCTCGAACGTCGATTTCGCCTTCACCCTCTTTATATCGCCGCGCAAGGTGTTCTTCATGGCGAAAGATGGCCTCTACCGCTCACGGCTCTTTGCTGCGATCTTGACCCGCCTGGGGGCCTTTCCCGTACGTCGAGGAGTCGCTGATCGCGAGTCGCTGCGTCTAGCCGAAGAGGTCCTGCGTCGCGGTCAGGCGCTCGTCCTGTTCCCCGAAGGTACGCGCCAGAGCGGCCCCACCATCGATACGTTGCTCGACGGGGCCATGTTCGTGGCCGCGCGCGCCGGCGCCATGGTGGTGCCCGTCGGCATCGCCGGGAGCGAGAAGGCGATGCCCGTCGGCGCCAAGTTTCCGCGATTCGCCAAGATCTATATCGTGGTGGGAAAAGCCATCACGCCACCTACCAGTGAAGGACGAGTCTCGCGTTCCGCGCTGGCGCACAAGACGCTGGAGCTGCAACACGCCCTGCAAGAGGTCTACGACGAAAGTCGGGGCCTCGAGCGCTAACGCCTAGCGCTCGCGCCACCACGTGCCAAAGACCACCCGGGCGTAGCGAAAGCCGAAGAGCCAGTTCTTGCCCTTCTTTGTTGTGCCGGAGGCCCGCGGATACCAGACGGTTGGTACCTCGCTGGCCCGCCACCCACGCTTGAGAGACGTGATCAGGAGTTCGGCGGTTTGATACTGCTCTTGGGTGAGCCGGTCGATGACGTCGGCCAACATGGTGACGCGCAACGCGCGGTATCCCGTCGAGGTGTCGGTCAGGTTCGCACCGGTCATGCGATTCATGACGAAGGAGAAGAAGCGCACGCCACTCTTGCGCACGACGTCGGAGGTCTTGTCCTCGCCCAACACGCGGCTGGCCACCACGAAGTCGGCCTGGTCGCTGAGGAGGGGTTTCAAAATCTGGGGTATCTCCGAGGGGTCGTTCTGACCATCGGCGTCGAGGGTGACCACGTAAGAGACACCGTTCTCGATGCAGTAGCGATAGGTGACCTGCAGAGCAACGCCGTGTCCGAGGTTGACGGGAAATTCGATGACCTTGACGCCGGGAAAGGAGCGGGCGATCTCCGCCGTGCGATCATCCCCACCGTCGACCACGACCAAGGTGGTGTAACTCGCAGCGTCGATGTCGGCGGGCATTTTGGCGAGGACGTCGCCAATATTGCCCTCTTCTTCGTAGGCGCAGATCGAGGCTACCGTCTCCTCGGGTCTGAAATCCGGGTAGTCCGCGTTGAAACGCTTCATCGCTTGATCGATGGCGAACCCGCGCAGTCGCGTCAGGCGTCGTTTTTCAAGGTCCACGGTCGGCATCCACAACTCCTTAAATCGAATGGGCCCGAGCGAAAACGTTGTTCACCGTGGGTTCGAAGTGTTCGAGGGACTCGGCCTCGTAGGAGGCGTCGAAGGCCTTCTGATCCCAGAGATCGGCGAAACGCTCGGCCAGCTCGTAGCACGGCTCGACGCGGCGTAGATCGCGCAGGTTGGGGTTCGTGCCGAAGTGTTCGTAGTAGTCCATCCACTGTTCGCGAGTCGAGACGTCCGTACTGGGAAAGGAACTCACCGTCAAACACTACCGTGCGACCTTTTGAGGCCTAACGACTAACGCTCGCCAGCACCTGAGCCGCGGTGTACTCCCGATCGGCCTGACTATCGAACTTCGCCGTCCGCGGCGTCTGCAAGACGAGATCGACCACAGCGGAAATGGCCTTGAGCATCTCGCGTAGTTCGGGTGGAGGAGGAAAGTACTCGTCTTCGACGATGACCGACTTGATGATGACGCCGTCGCTGGGATTAAGCACGCTCAGCACTTCGTTGACCAGTGACTCCGGCGCCGAGGCTCCCGCCGTGACGGCCACCACTCCTTCCACGTCATCGGGTAACTCCGCGGCACGATTTACGCGTAACACCCGAGGACATCCGGCCGCCTCGGCCACCCTGGCCAGTGCCATGGTGTTAGAAGAGTTGGCCGAACCGATCACGATGACCGTGCCCGCGCCATCGGCGACCTCCTGCAAGGCCGCTTGGCGATTGGTGGTGGCGAAACAGAGGTCGCCACGGCTGGGCATCCAGATGTCGGGGAAGACCACTTCGGCGTACTCGCGCAGGTCTTGCCACTCATCCATGCTCAAGGTGGTCTGACTGAGCAGCGCCACCGGGCCCTCGTGGTCGGCGAGCGCGTCGATATCGGAAGGTTCTTGAATCAGGTGCACCGCGTCGGGCGCCACGGCCATCGTACCGATGGCCTCTTCGTGACCTTCGTGGCCGACGTAGAGAACGGTGAAGCCCTTGTTGGCGCGTACTTTGAGTTCGTGGTGGACCTTGGTGACGAGCGGGCAGACGGCGTCAACCACGGTGCCGCCGGTGCGACGGGCCGCTTCAATGACGTCCGGGGGAGAGCCGTGGGCACTCAGCATGACCGGGGATCCCGCGGGCACCGTCGTCACGTCGTTGATGAAGATAACGCCGAGGGACTTGAAGTACTCGACGACGAATTGGTTATGGACGATCTCGTGGTAGCAGTACACCGGCGGTTCAAAGACGCGAGTCATCCAGTCGAGGGCCTTAATAGCCTTCTCGACACCGGCGCAAAACCCCCGGGGCGCTGCGAGGACAACTCGCTCGACGTTCACGCTCTTTAGCCTAGTAAGTGGATATTTACCGCAGGCCTAGGCTAGGGAGGTGTCCGGAGCCCGCATTTCCTCTATTTCACCGGACTCGCCGGCCTCTGCGGTTGACCTTCTGGTCGGCGACGAGTTGGTGAGCGTCAACGGCAATGAACCCACCGACATCATCGAGTACCAGCAGCTGATCGACGCCAGCCGGGTGACCCTCGTGGTTCGCCGAGAGGGCGAAGCACTGGCGCGCAAGGTCACGGTCGTAAAAAGCGAGGGCCAGCCCCTCGGACTCGGGATCGACTCGGCGGTCTTTGATCGCATTCGCACCTGTGACAATCACTGCACCTTCTGTTTCATCTATCAGCTGCCCAAGGGTATGCGCCGATCTCTCTACGTGAAGGACGATGACTTTCGCCTCTCCTTTCTCTACGGCAACTACACCACTCTCACGCGCTTCACTGAGTTCGACTTGGAACGAGTTCTCGACGAGGGACTCTCGCCGCTCTACGTCTCCATTCACACGACCAACCCCGAACTGCGCGCCTCGATGTTGCGAAATCCGCGCGGCGCGACCAGCCTGCGCTGGCTGCGCGAGTTGTTGCGCGCCGGCGTTGAAGTGCACGGGCAGGTGGTGGTCTGTCCGGGAGTCAACGACGGCGAGGAGCTCGAGCGAACGCTCTACGACGTGCTCTCTTTGTATCCCGAGTTGGCCTCGGTGGCGTTGGTGCCAGTCGGCGTGAGTGACCTCTCGAGAGAAGAGTCGATGCGTCCCCACGAGCCCGACGAAGCGCGACGGGTCGTCGAGGTGGCCGAACGATTCCAGCGTCTCACTCGCGAACTGCTCGGTCGAGCCAAGGTCTTCGCCAGCGACGAGTTCTATCTGGTGGCCGGACTGGAACCACCCGGGACCGAGAGCTTCGAGAGCTTGGACGAAGCCGAGAACGGCGTGGGACTGGTGGCCGCCTTCGTGGAGAGCTTCGCCGAGCGCAGTCCCATGGCGAAACTGGGTTCCGGATTTTTTCAGTCGGTCGACGGGGCACCAGCCATCGGATACCGCGCCCCTCGTACCTATGACCAGCAGCCGGTCGGCGGCGAGAACGTCACGGTCTTGACTGGCGAGTACGCCGCGCCGATCCTTCGCACGCTCTTCGACGAGTACGGCTTCGCCGACGTCGACGTGAAGGCCGTGACGAATCGCTACTTCGGCGGGAATATCAAAGTCGCGGGCCTCATGACCGGCCAGGACCTCCAAGTTGCCTTGAGTGAGGTCGATGAGTCCCACGTGTGCCTGGTTCCCGACGTCTGTCTCTCGGAGGGTCGATTTTTAGATGGCCTCTCCCTTGATGACCTCTCGCGCCCGGTCACGAGCGTGGCCACCACCGGACACGATCTGCGCGACGCCCTAGAAAAGGTCCGATCGGTCGCAGCGAGTCGCTCGTGAAGAAACCTCAAGTCGTTATCGTGGGACGCCCGAACGTCGGAAAGAGTTCGCTCGTGAATCGTCTGGCCGGTAAGCGCATCGCGGTCGTCGAGGAGCGCCGCGGGGTGACGCGCGATCGCAAAGCCGTAGAGGTCGAGTGGCGCGGCTTCACCTTCGACGTGGTGGACACGGGTGGTTGGCTCGAGTCGGGGGACTCCCTCGAAGACAAGGTCTCTCAACAGGCCCAGGCCGCCTTGGCCTCGGCCGACCTGGTGTTACTCGTGGTGGACGGCGCCACCGGGCCGGTGGAAGAGGACTCCAAAGCCGCGCGCTGGGTTCGCAAGAGCGGTCGTCCCGTGACTCTCGTGGTCAACAAGGTCGATGACCAACACCACGAGGCGGCGATCTGGGAGTTTCTCTCCCTCGGAGTGGGTGACCCCTTCATGGTCAGCGCCCAACACGGCCGCGGCGCCGGCGACCTGCTCGACCACGTCGTCGATCGATTGGAGGAGGTGACGCCCCCGCCCGAGGTGGACCCTAACGAGGACGGCGCGCTGCGAGTGGCCATCGTGGGTCGCCCCAACGTGGGCAAGTCCACGCTGTTCAATCAGCTCATCGGCGAAGAACGCTCGGTCGTGCACGACATGCCCGGAACCACCCGCGACGCCATCGACACCGTGGTCGAGACCAGCGCGGGCCTCATTCGCTTCATCGACACGGCGGGAATGCGCAAGCGCGCCCGCACCGAGGCGGGTCTGGAAACGTACTCGGTGTTGCGCAGCCTCGACGCCCTCGATCGCGCCGACATCGCCATTTTGGTGATCGACGCCACCGACGGTGCGACCGGACAAGATCAGCGACTGGCCGAACGCATCTCCGCCTCGGGATGCCCGGCGATTGTGGTTCTCAATAAGTGGGAGTTAGTGCCGGTCGACATGCGTGACGCGGTCCTGGCCACGGTCGGCGACAAGTTGGCCTTCGTAGGCGATGCGCCGGTCATTAAGACGACGGCGCTCTCGGGCAAGGGCGTCCACCGGCTACTTCCGGCGTTGTCGACCGCGGCCATCGACTACGCCAAGCGAGTGCCCACGGGAGCCCTCAATCGCGCCGTTCGCGATCTTCAGATCAAGCAGCCCGCCCCCACGGGCAAAATCCGTTACGCGGTGCAGGGTGCTACCGAGCCTCCCACCTTCACTTTGTTTATTGCGGGTCGTCTGCCTCCGACGTATCTGCGTTACGTCGAACGAAGCCTGCGCGAGCGTTTTGAGTTAGGCGCCTCGCCGATCCGAGTTCGCGTTCGAGTCGAGTAGTGGCCAACTGGTGTGAGAACTGCGATCGCCCCGAAGAGAGCGATGTCTGCGAAGTGTGCGGCGAAGAGATCGCTCCCGCGTCCATTCACAACGGTGTGCCGTGGCGCTGGCGATTCTTCATTGTGGCGTCGGTCGTCTATCTCGGTTGGCGGATCTATCAGATAATTTCGTGGATAGTCCACAAATAGGAGGTCTGTCGTGCCCATCTACGCCCTCGGCGATCGTGTGCCTCAAATTCACGAAGACGCCTACGTCCACCCCGACGCCGTGGTCATTGGTGACGTGCGAATCGGCGCGGACTCCTCGATCTGGCCGAGCACCGTCCTTCGAGGCGACTACGGCACGATCATCATCGGCGAACGCACGTCGGTCCAAGACGGCACCGTGGTGCACGCCGTGGATGAGTATCCAACCATCATCGGCGACGACTGCGTGATCGGTCACCTCGCGCACTTAGAGGGCTGCGTCATTCACGACCGCGCGCTGGTGGGGAGCGGTTCGATTGTCTTGCACCAAGCGGTTGTGAACAGCGGAGCGACCGTGGGGGCCGGCGCGGTGGTTCGAAACAAGATGGAAGTGCCCGCCAACGCGATGGCCCTCGGCGTGCCCGCCACCTTGAAGTTGGACTCCTGTAATGAGGCGGTGGCTCTGGCGTCGGCGGCGCTCTACGCCTCGAACGCACGTCGCTACCGCGACGAGTTGCGCCAACTCTAGTTATTGGAGACCGCGACCAGCCTCTCCAGGGCTCGAGCGGCTCGCCCCTCGATCACGCTGGCTCGGGCCAGGTCAAATCCTTCCCTCAGGGTCCGCGCGCGTCCCGCGACGATGAGGGCGAGTGCCGCGTTCGCGCACACCACGTCGAACACTGCTCCGGGCGCGCCCTCGAGAAACGAGCGCACGACGCGCACGTTCTGCGCGATATCGCCTCCACGAATGCTGGAGGCCTCGTGGCGCACGCCCAACTCCTCGCCGGCGTCTAGACGCTCGACGCGCTCTCCCTCCGGGGTGACGACGTGCAGGGTCGCGGGCGAGCCCAGCGAGAGTTCGTCCAGCCCGTCGTCGGAGTTCACCAAGATGGCGCTGAGAACGCCCCGCGCGGCCAGTACACCAGCCATAGGGGCGAGGAGCGGTAACTGGGCGACGCCCACCAGAGATCGCTGGACGAGAGCGGGGTTGGCCAGGGGACCGAGAATATTGAACACGGTGCGAAAGCCCAGTTGGCGGCGAATAGGTCCAAGGTTCCCGAGTGCGTGATGGTACGTCGGTGCGTAGAGAAAGCCGATGCCCGCCTCGGCGAGACAGGCCCGCACCACGTCTTCGCTGACGTCTAGACGAACCCCCAGCGCCTCCAGCACGTCCGCGGAACCGACCGACGACGAAGCGGCCCGGTTGCCGTGCTTGGCGACGGGTACGCCACACCCCGCGACGACCAGAGCGGCCATAGTCGAGACGTTGACGCTGTGCAGTTGGTCCCCCCCCGTGCCCACCACGTCAACGGCGTCCGGTCCGACGGAAAACGTGGTCGCGCTATCGATCATGGCGTCAACGAATCCGGTCATCTCGTCGAGGGTTTCGCCCTTGGCCGTGAGGGCCGTGACGAAGCTCGCGATGAGGACGGCGTCCACTCGGCCTTCGAGAATCTCGGTCAGCGCGGCTCGTGCCGCCTCACGTTCGAGCGAGGTTCCGCGTACTAAAGGATTGAGAACGTCGAGCGCGAAAGTACTCACAGTGACGTCACCGAAGGGGCTACCGACATAGCGACACGATAGTCCCGGTCGTTGTGCGCAGCGCCACAACTACGATTTGACGATGGCCACCACCTACTTAGACACCATTCTCGCGAGTCATCGCCAACGCGCCGCCCAGGACGAGCGCGACTGGCGCGCGCGCGTCGACGGGGTTCGCTATCTCGGCAGCTCCTTCGTCCTGGTACTTCGTCAAGGTTCCTCCCCGTTCATCAAGGTCATCGCGGAGATCAAGCGCCGCTCGCCCTCTAAGGGCGTACTCGCGGAAAACCTCGACGCGGTGGAGTTGGCCAGTGTCTATCGCGATGCGGGGGCCAGTGCCCTCTCGGTGCTCACGGACCGTGAGTTCTTCGAAGGCTCCCTCGAGGAGCTCTCCAAAGTTCACAAGGCGGTCGAGCTACCCCTCCTTCGTAAAGACTTCACCGTGAGTGAGAACGACATCCTCGACGCCATCGACGCCGGCGCCGGCGCCGTGCTCTTGATTGTGGCGGCTCTGAGCGACGAGGAGTTGGTCTCGTTCATGGGGCTGGCCGAGCAGTGCGGCATCGACGCGCTCGTTGAAGTGCACGACACCACTGAGGCCAAACGGGCGCTCGACTGTGGCGCCCGGCTCATCGGTATCAACCAACGGAACCTTCATACCTTTGACGTGAATCCCGAACACGCCATAAAAGTCCTCGACGCACTACCGCGCGACTGCCTGACGGTGTGCGAGTCCGGTCTCTCAAGCGTGGCGGATGTCGAGCGCGCGGCCCAGGCCGGGTTCGACGCCGTGTTGGTGGGCGAGGCGTTCGTCACGGCGCCAGATCCCAGCGCCGCGGTCAAGTCCTTCGCGCTGGTGCCCAGTAGTCAACGTGCCTAAGACCATCGCTCCGGGCTTTGTCAAGATCTGCGGCGTGACGTCGCTCGACGACGCCAAAGTCGTAGTGGACGCCGGGGCCAGCGCCCTGGGGCTCGTCCTGGCGGCGTCGCCACGCCAACTCACGCTGGACCAGGCTCGCGTGATTGCCGACGCGACGACCGGTAACCTTCTACGATTCGCGGTCTTTCGCCACAACGACGATGAGTTCATCCTCGAACACGTCGACGCCCTTCGCCCCGACGTGGTCCAAGTGCACGGTACCCTCAGCGTTTCATTGCTCCGCGCTCTTCGCGAGCGGCCCGTGCTGGTGGTGAAAGCACTGAGCGTCGACGAGCCCGAGTTTTTGACTTTTGACGACACCAGAGTGGAGGCCGTGCTCATCGACGGTCCCCGGCCGGGGTCGGGCTCGACGTACTCTCGAGACCACCTCGAGCGTCGCGAGTTTCACGTTCCGGTCATCGCCGCGGGGGGACTGACTGCGCGAAACGTGGCGGACCTCATCGATGCGTCCCGGGTCAGCGGCGTCGACACGTCGAGCGGCGTGGAGAAAGGTCCCGGCGCGAAGGATCACGACCTGGTCCGCGAGTTCATCGTTACGGCGCGAGCGGCGTTCGCCGCGCGAAAGGACTGAGGTGGACGAGATCAACGCCATGGGCCAACCCGACCACCGCGGACACTTTGGTGGTTTCGGGGGACGCTTCGTGCCCGAAGCACTCATGCCGGCCTGCGTGGAACTAGAAGAGGCCTTTCGTGACGCCTGGTCCGACGAGGAGTTCGTCGCGCTCTACCACCGGACCCTTCGTGAGTTCGCGGGACGCCCCACGCCGGTGACGCCTCTGCCGCGACTCTCGCAGCGGCTAGGCCTGCGTATCTTCGCCAAGCGCGAAGACCTCGCGCACACCGGTTCGCACAAGATCAATAACGTCATCGGCCAAACGTTGTTGACTCAGAGAATGGGCAAGACGCGCGTCATCGCCGAGACCGGCGCGGGTCAACACGGTGTGGCCACGGCGACCGCGGCCGCACGACTCGGGCTCGGCTGCACCGTGTTTATGGGGGAAGTAGACACGAAGCGTCAGGAGCTGAACGTCTTTCGGATGGAACTCTTAGGCGCCACCGTCGTTCCGGTGACGTCCGGATCAAAGACTCTCAAGGACGCCGTGAATGAAGCCATGCGCGAGTGGGTGACCTGCGTCGCCGACACCCACTACTGCCTCGGTTCGGTGATGGGACCGCACCCTTTTCCCTGGATGGTGCGAGAGTTCCAACGGGTGATCGGAGCCGAAGCGGCCTGGCAACTTAAAGAGCTGGGCGTCGACGTGCCCGACGCCGTCGTGGCCTGCGTCGGGGGTGGCTCGAACGCCGCGGGCGTCTTCGCGGGATTCGCCGAGACCGCCGCCCAGCTCTACGGCGTTGAAGCGGCCGGGGGAGCCGCCGTCACCAGCGGGTCGCCGGGGGTCCTGCACGGCATGCGATCGTTGATACTGCAAGACGAGTTCGGGCAGGTGGAGGAGGCCCACTCCATCTCGGCGGGCCTCGACTATCCCGGTATTGGACCGGAGCACGCTCATCTCGCCGACACGGGCCGAGCGACCTACGTCGCCGTGGGCGACGACGAGGTCATCGGGGCCATGCGGCTGTTAAGCGAGAGCGAAGGAATTATTCCGGCCCTGGAGACCGCCCACGCCGTGGCGTGGATGGTGCGAGAAGCCGGTGGTCGTCTGCCCACTGGTTCAACGGTGCTGTTGAACCTCTCGGGACGCGGCGACAAAGACGTCGCGCAGGTGCGAGCGATGCTCATGGAGGAGTCGTGAAGACCTTGGAGACCACGCTGCGGTCTCTTCGTGAGAGCGGTCGCAAAGCCCTCGTGCCCTACGTCGTGGCGGGAGCGACGCCGGACTGGACGCACCACGTGGAAGCGGCGGTGCTGGGGGGCGCGGACGCGGTAGAGATTGGCATTCCCTTTTCCGACCCCATGATGGATGGCGTCGTGATTCAAGAAGCGGGTCTACGCGCCCTGGAACGCGGAACGACGTTCGAATCGATCTGTCAGGAACTGGAGTCACTCGAGACGGAGATTCCTCTCGTCGCGATGACCTACTACAACATCTTTTTGCACTACGGACTTCGCCGGACGGCCGGTCGACTTCACGACGTGGGAGTGAGTGGCGCGATCGTTCCCGACCTTTCGCTCGAAGAGTCCGACGAGTGGCGAGCGGCGAGCGGCGATAGCGACATCGCCACGATATTTCTGGTCGCCCCGTCCACCTCTCGTACGCGAATGCGCACCGTCGCTGGCCTCTCTCAAGGCTTTCTCTACGCCTCGGCGCGCATGGCGGTCACCGGCGCCGCCAGTGATCAGGGAGAGGGCGAACGCGTGGTGAGTGAGCTTCGCCGAGTGAGCGATATCCCGACCTACGTCGGCATTGGCGTGAGCACGCCGGCCCAAGCGCACACGACGGCCGTCTTCAGTGACGGCGTCATCGTAGGGTCGGCGCTCGTGAAGATCATCCTCCAAGGGGCTAGCCCAACCGATGTTGAATCGTTCGTTCGATCGTTTCGCACCGCGTTGGACTAGCTGTCTTTCCTGAGAAAATACGCCAACTTTCACAGCGAGCGAATCGGTATTTATTGGTCATTACCAGCAAGTAAGTCACAAGCTTTTGTGAAACGCGTCACGTGACTGCTCCGATGAACCCAGCACTTCACGTTTCCAGGGTGTTAAATCACTTACAGGCCACCATCGCGGTGGTTCATTGTGATCCTTTTATGGGGGGAATTACATGGCAGATGAGAGAGTAGCGGACCCGGGTCCCTTAGGACTAGCGGCGTTCGCCATGACCACGTTCGCCCTTAGCAGTTGGAACGCCAATATTTGGAAGGGCGCGGGCCTTATGCCGGCGCTCGCCCTGGCTTTCTTCTACGGGGGTAGTGCTCAGTTGCTCGCAGGTATGTGGGAGTTCGTGCGCAAGAACACCTTCGCAGCGTTGGCCTTTACGTCATACGGCGCGTTCTGGCTGGCCTTTTACGCGATCGTGAAGTTCGGCCTTCCCGGCAGCGGTACTGACTCCGTAGCCATCTTCCTGCTGGGCTGGGCGATCTTCACCTTCTACATGACGATCGCTGCCTTGAAGGTAAATAACGCGGTCCTGGCCGTGTTCGTGCTGCTGACGATCACATTCATTTTCCTGACCATTGGAAACTGGGGTGCGGGGCACACGACGCTGGTGCACATCGGTGGCTGGACCGGTATCGCCACGGCCGCCGCGGCCTGGTACGCCTCGGCCGCGGGAGTGATCAACTCCACGCACGGCAAAGTGGTGCTACCGATCGGCCCGCGAGGCTAACGTAGGGGTCACTGGTGGCTCGCCACCGGACCCAACCGTCAACAGCGCCCGTGCCGAAAGGTTCGGGCGCTGTTGGCATCTAGGAGAGTTCGCGCACTACTCTCAACCTGAGTCGGCGTGTTAAGTCCGCCGAGTTCATTGCACCACAGGGATCACCATGTAGAGCGGGGGAACAATGAGTGAGGCACGACTGGAAGCGTGGCTAGCCGAGACGCGGAGTTTTCCGCCGTCAAAAGAGTTCGCCCAGCAGGCGAACGCCCAACCGTCGCTCTACGCCGAGGCTGACGCTGACCCCGTTGCCTACTGGCGTCGTCAGGCCGATCGCTTGACGTGGACGACGAGTCCCACCAAGACCCTCGAGTGGGATCTTCCCTTCGCCAAGTGGTTTAGTGATGGCACGCTGAATGCGTCGTACAACTGCGTGGACCGACACGTCGAAGCGGGTAAGGGCGACAAGGTCGCCTACCACTGGGTCGCCGACACCGAGGGAGAGTCGCGCACCATCACCTACGGCGAGTTGCAGAAGATGGTGGCTAAAGCGGCTAACGCGTTGAGCGAGTTAGGAGTCAAGCAGGGGGACCGCGTGGCGGTGTACATGCCCATGATCCCCGAAGCCGTGGTCACTATGTTGGCCATCGTTCGACTCGGCGCCGTGCACTCGGTTATTTTCGCCGGCTTCTCGGCCGACTCCCTCGCCAGTCGCATTCTCGACTCGGACTGTCAGATCGTGGTGACCGCCGACGGCGCGTTCCGCCGAGGGGCCCCGGCCCCTCTCAAGCCCGCCGTTGATGAAGCGTTGACGAGTTGCCCCAACGTGCGCTCGGTGTTGGTGGTGCGCCGCACCGGCGGGGACGTGGTGTGGACCGAGGGACGCGACCACTGGTGGCACGATCTGGTCGACTCTCAAAAGGACACGCACGCCTGCGAGTCCTTCGACGCCGAGAACACCATGTTCATTATGTACACCTCGGGTACCACCGCCAAACCCAAGGGCATCTTCCACGCCACCGGGGGATACCTCACCCAGGCCGCGACCACGTACTACAACATCTTTGACGTGAAGCCCGACACCGACGTGTGTTGGACCGCCGCCGACATCGGCTGGATCACCGGGCACAGTTACATCGTCTACGGCCCCCTGGTCAACGGCGTGACGGCGGTCATGTACGAGGGCTTGCCCGACTCGGGCGGACGCGACCGCTGGTGGAAGATCATCGAAGAGAACAAGGTGTCGATTCTCTACACGGCGCCCACCACCATTCGCACGCTCATGAAGTGGGGTCACGAACATCCCCAGGGCCACGACCTCACGAGCCTGCGTCTGCTCGGCACCGTGGGTGAACCCATTAACCCCGAAGCGTGGATGTGGTATCGCGAGCACGTCGGCGGCAATCGGTGCCCCATCGTGGACACCTGGTGGCAGACCGAGACCGGGGCCATCATGATTTCGCCGCTACCTGGAATCACCGCCACGAAGCCGGGCGCGGCCATGAAGGCCCTGCCGGGCATCTCCGTCGACGTGGTCGACAACGAGGGCCAGTCGGTCGGCAACGGTGAGGGCGGGTACCTCGTCATTACCCAGCCCTGGCCCTCCATGACGAGGGGCATCTACGGCGACCCCGAGCGGTTCAAAGAGACCTACTGGGCCAGGTTCCCGGGTCTCTACTTTGCCGGCGACGGAGCCAAGCGGGACGACGACGGGGACCTGTGGCTGCTCGGTCGCATTGACGACGTCATGAACATCTCGGGTCACCGGCTCTCCACCACCGAAGTTGAACACGCCCTGGTGGGCTATCCCGGCGTGGCCGAGGCGGCCGTGGTGGGCGCGTCCGACGAGACCACCGGTCAAGCCATCGTGGCCTTCGTGACCTTGAAACTATCGGCGGAAGACGCCGAGAAGGATCACGCCGCTACCGTGGCGGCGCTTCGTGATCACGTCGCGAAGGTCATCAGTCCCATCGCAAAGCCTCGTCAGATCATCTTGACGCCGGAGTTGCCCAAGACACGCTCGGGCAAGATCATGCGTCGCTTGTTGCGCGACGTCGCCGAGAATCGACCGCTCGGTGACGTCACCACCTTGACGGACCCGACCGTGGTGAACTCGATTGCGGACTTGATGGCCCAGGGAGATAGCACCGAAGAGTAGAGGGCGCCGACTCGAGCTCTAGGAGTCGAAGCCCAAATTAAAGAGCGCCAAGAGTGGTAACCACAGGTTCCGCTCCCTCGTGGCCGTCGGCGCGGCGGGGCCGCCGCGTTTCGTAGTCCCGCCGCGCCAATGCCGGCTCTCAGCCGGGCCCTAGACCCACGATTCTGGCGAAGCGCCGAATCAGCGGGCGATCACCTTCGAGCCGCGATGCGACCACCATCGGGCGAGCTAGCGACACGGTCTGCCCGGTCGTAAAATGAGGGTACCCCGAGCCCGAGCTCCTTATCGAAAGTCCCCTAGCGCCATGCGTATTGCCAATTTGGCCGGAAGGGCCACGATCGTTACCGACGCGGGCCTTATTGACCTGGCCGCCAGCTCTGACGGCGCGTTCTCGAGCTCCGTCGACAAGTGCGTCACCCAACTCGGCACGATTCGTGCGTGGCTTCTCAACGCGGCGCCACGTCCGATAGACCTCACCACGCCCAGTGAGCTCCTCGGCGACGCGAGACTCGGTCCCGTCGTGGCAAACCCCCAACAGATTTTCGCGGTGGGTGTCAACTATCGACGCCACGCCGAAGAGATGGGACTGGTCGTCCCGAAAGAACCCATGGTGTTCACCAAGTTCGTCTCCTCATTGTGCGGCCCGAATGATGACGTACCCATTCCCAGCGCCACGACCGACTTCGAAGCAGAACTCGTCGTGGTGATCGGGACGAAAACTCGTGACGTGTCCGTGGAGGACGCGCTGGGCGTGGTCGCGGGATATTGCGTGGGCCAAGACTTCTCCGAACGGAGTCTGCAGATGCTCGGATCGCCCCCTCAGTTCTCTCTCGGTAAGTCGTTTCGACACTTCGCCCCGGTGGGGCCGTGGCTCACCACCGCTGACGAAGTAGAGGACCCCAACGATCTAGTCATTCGCTGCAGCGTCAGTGGAACGCAGTACCAGGACTCCAGCACCAGCGACATGGTGTTCAGCGTGGCTGAGGTGGTGAGCTATTTGAGCGGCGTGGTGGAACTTCGTCCGGGCGATCTGATCTTCACCGGTAGCCCTCACGGGGTAGGCCAGGGCCAACGCCCGCCGGTGTTTCTCCAACCGGGTGATTCGATCGTGACGTCGATTGAGCGGCTGGGACGAATTGAGAATCACGCCGTCTAGCGATGGTGGCATCGAGATGACGCTCACCTCTCGCACATCGCGCCGGGGTAGCGGGCGGGCGGGAGTCAGCGGCGACGTGGATCCACGTTGTCGTCACACCCGCTCGGTAGCCTGACTGAAGTGCAGTTATGGACAGAAGCCACGTACGTCGGTTTCGATCTTGAGACGACGGGCATCAGTCCCTTTAGCGACTCTCCCGTTTCCTACGGCTTTGTCACGCACCAACACGACATGTGGGGACTCAAGGTCACGAGAGAGGGCGGCCTCGTCAATCCTGGAGTGCCGATCCCGAGCGAGGCGTCGGCCATTCATGGAATCAACGACGCGATGGTGGCCGACGCGCCAGCGCTCCACGAAACCGTTGAACGTCTCGCCAGCACGTTGAGCTCGCTCTGGAGAGAGGGCGGGGTAGTGGTTGGTATGAACGTCAGCTACGACCTGACGATGGTCGACTCACTCTGTCGCCGACTAGGTCTTGCGTCGCTGAAGAAGCGCGGTCCCGTCGGACCGGTCATGGATATCCTCATCCTCGATCGTCACTTTGATAAGTGGCGAAAGGGCTCACGACGGCTCAGCGATCTCTGTGGTCAGTACGGCGTCATCTTGGCTAGCGCCCACAGTGCCTCGGCCGACGCCGAAGCCGCTCTGGAGATCTTCGAGGTGCTGTTGGGGAAGTATCCCGAGATCGCCACCATCCCTCCACCCGGGGTCAACGCCGTCATGTCGACCTGGCACCGAGAGTGGCTGAGCAGTTTCTCCGACCATCTAGTACGTAAGGGCGAAGAGCCTGTCGAAGCCGGTCGTTTTGCGTGGCCCATTCACGAAAATAAATGAACGGGCCGCGCGTGGTCGGGCTGGGGAGATTTGAACTCCCGATCTCTCGGCCCCCAGCCGAGCGCTCTAGACCAAACTAAGCCACAGCCCGTGAACGATAAATCCTAGCCGTGAGCCCTCGCGCAACCATTTGCCCGGGCCGCTGGACTAACCCCCGGCGGCGGCCGTCACGATCTCCACGACGCTGCGGTCGGGGATCAACGTGTTCTTCCACGCCGAACGCGGGACCACCTCGCCGTCAAGGGCTACGGCTACTCCACGCGGTTCGATACCGCGGCGAGCCAGCAAAGCATCCACGCTCTCATTCGCGAACGGGTCCTCAACACCGTTCACGCGAATCATCGAACGCTCCGCGCGAACGAGAGCGCTTCGTTGGCGGCCAGTGGGGCCAGGGTCACTCCGTGGCGGTAGTGACCAGACAGCCACGCCCATCGACCGTCGATCACTTCGACAAAGGGGGAAAGACTCCGGCTCGCCGGTCGCAGCCCTTGGCGAGTTTCCACTAAGGCCGCGCTCTCCAGCGAAGGAATAATGTCCAGGGCGTCGCGAAGGAGTCGTTGTAGCTCGCCGGCCTCGACGACGAGTTCGCGTTGCTCGTCTGAGGACGCGCCCAAAACGCCGTAGCCGCCCGGCCGACTTACCAAGTACAGGGGTCGCCCTCGAACGAACGCGCGCAGGGTCGGCTGGGCCGATCGATCGACACCCTGCACCCGAACGGTCATGCCCCGCACGGGCCGAACCACGTGGTCGGCTCGTTGAGCTACGCCGCCCGGCAGCGCGCGCGCACCAGTGGCCAGCACGCCGATGTCACCGAGTCCGCGCCGTTCCGTCGTCGTCACCTCCACGCGAGAATTGTCAACGCCGGCCAAGACCACTTCCTCGCGCACGAGACTCACGCCCAGGGCCTCGTGTGCCAAGGTGAGAAGCGACATGGCGTGATCGGGGTCGAGCCAGGCGTCGCCTTCGAGATAGAGGCCTTCAGAGACCCGCGGGGAGACGTGTTGAAAGTAGTCGGGGTGCGTCGCTCGAGTTACGCGGTGGGATCGCACGCCGTATGAGGTGGCCACCGCCTCATATTGGGCGACCAGCCGTCGATCGCTCGCGTCAAAACCCACCAGCAAGGTACCGTGCTCGACGATGGTGAGGGTTTCGCCGGTCACGTCGTACAAGGAGCGGGCGAGTTCGCGCCACGCGCCCAGCGCGCCGCATTGCAGGCGGTAGTTCTCCTCCTCCCCGGGGGCGATTTCTGCGGTGGGCGCAATCATCCCCGCCGCGGCGTACGTCGCGCCCGATCCGGGTTCGGGGTCATACAACGTGACGCGCCAGCCCTCGGTGGCCAGACGAAAAGCACTCGTGGCGCCGATAATCCCCCCGCCCACCACGAGCGCGTCACCGGGTGTCGAAGTCACGAATCAAGCGTAGGGCGACCGAGATGAACGCAGATTAGATATAATTGTCGTGGGTCAGCGTCGCCCCGAAAGCCACGCACATGACCAAGAACCTTTACGACCCCACCTACGAGCACGACGCCTGCGGCGTTGGTATGGTTGCGGACCTCACCGGGCAAGCGACCAACGCAACGGTACGCGACGCGTTGACGATTCTCGAGAACCTAGAACACCGCGGTGCCACGGGCTCGGACGTTGACTCCGGCGACGGCGCGGGCATCTTGGTTCAACTGCCGGACTCGTTTCTTCGCTCCGTATTCGGTGAACATCTGCCCGAGCGAGGTCAGTACGGGGTCGCCCACTGGATGGTTCCGCGGTCCTTGAATCGCGACACCGTTCGGCACCAGACCGACCAGATCTTGGCGCGCGTCGGACTGAGAACACAGGCCTGGCGAGAAGTACCGGTGGAGTCGTCGATCCTGGGACCGACCTCGCGAGCGTCAGAGCCGCGTTTCATTCAACAACTGATCGTTCGAGCGAAGGCGAGCGACGAGAGCGACTTAGAGCGAGCACTCTTCTGCGCCCGCAAGGTCATTGAACACGAGTTGGACATCTACGCCGCGTCGTGTTCGTCCAAGGTCTTGATCTACAAGGGCATGTTGTCCTCGCCGCAGTTGCGCCTGTACTTCAAGGACCTCACGGACGAGCGTCTCACTTCCGCCATCGCCGTGGTGCACAGTCGTTTCTCCACCAACGTACTTCCTCGCTGGGATCTCGCTCAGCCCTTTCGCTATATCTCCCACAACGGCGAGATCAACACCGTCCGGGGCAATCGCAACTGGATGACGGCGCGCGAGGCGACCCTCGTCAGCGACCAGCTACCCCTGCCGATCAGCGCTCTGACGCCGATCATTACCCCCGACATGAGTGACTCCGCCAGTTTCGACGAGGTGGTCGAACTTCTGGTGAACTCGGGACGTTCCCTGCCCCACGCGGTGCTCATGATGATCCCCGAGGCGTGGGAGCGCTCCACGGTCATGACGCCCGCGCGGCGAGCCTTCTATCGCTATCACGCCGGACTCATGGAACCCTGGGACGGCCCCGCGTCGGTCACGTTTTGTGACGGAACGGTCGCCGGAGCCGTGCTAGACCGCAACGGCCTGCGACCCGCGCGCTACTGGGTAACCAAGGATCAGCGGGTGATTCTGGCCAGTGAAGTCGGCGTGCTGCCCATCGAGCCGTCGAACATCGAGAGAAAAGGCCGGTTGCAGCCCGGACGGGTCTTCTTGGTCGACGTCGAGCAGGGTCGCATCATCGATGACGACGAACTCAAAACCACACTCGCCGCCGCCAAGCCGTACGAGGAGTGGCTCAACCGTCATCAGATCTCTCTGGACGCTTTCGAAACCCCGGAGTCCCTCACGCCGTCGTACGGCTCGGTTCTTCGTCAACAGAAGAGCTTCGGCTACTGCGAAGAGGACCTGCGCCTAATCATTCGCCATATGGCCCAGGTGGGGGACGAACCCATCGGGTCCATGGGATCCGATACCCGCCTACCGGTGCTCTCGACCATGCCGCGATCGATCTTCGACTACTTCACCCAACTCTTTGCGCAGGTGACCAACCCTCCACTCGACGCGATTCGTGAAGAGCTGGTCACCTCGACCCGGGTAGTGATCGGGGGAGAAGATAACCTCCTCAGCGAGAGCGAAGAACACTGTCACCAGATCGTGTTGCCCTCGCCGGTACTGAGCGTGGCGGAACTCCAAAAGATTCGCTACGTGGACGAGTACCCCGGGGTGGTCGGCTTTCGCCCGGCCGCCATCGACGGGCTCTTTCTCGCCCACGGGCCCGGCAGTGCGGCCGAACGTCTGGCCACCGCTCTCGATGAGGTAACCGACGACGTGGTTGAGAAGGTTCGCTCAGGGGTCAACGTCGTCATCCTGAGCGATCGAGGCAACTCGGCGTTGCACGCCGCGATCCCGAGCCTCCTACTCGCCTCGGCCGTTCACCATCGTTTGGTAGATGAACATCTGCGCACTAACGCCGCGCTCATCATTGAGGCCGGTGACGTGCGTGAAGTGCACCACGTGGCCCTTCTCTTGGGCTTCGGTGCCTCCGCGGTGTGCCCGTACTTGGCCTACGACTCTATTGACGCGCTCATGGAACAAGGTGAGCTGACCTCATTGAACGCCTTCGAGGCGCGCTACCAGTACGGCAAGGCGCTCAACAAGGGCGTGGTGAAGGTCATGTCGAAGATGGGCGTGAGCACGGTGGCGAGCTACGTTGGCTCCCAGCTCTTCGAGCCGGTCGGACTGTCTGAGGACGTCCTGGCTCGGTACTTTCCGGGCTTTCACTCCCGCCTGGGCGGGGCCACGTTGGAGCGAATCGCCCACGACGTGCTCACCTGGCACTCGAGCGCCTTCGCTCCCGAAGCCGGTCAACCCGTCGAGATCACGAACCGCGGCGAGTACCAGTGGCGACGCGACGGTGAGCTACACCTCTTTAATCCGCGCACCGTACAGAAACTCCAGCACGCGACGCGACAGAAGCGATTCGATCTCTTCAAGGAGTACACGGCGCTCGTTGACGATCAAAGCGACCAGCAACTGACGTTGCGATCGTTGTTGTCACTCGTACCGAGCGCGAAGCCCCTGCCTCTCGACGAGGTCGAAGGCACCGCGTCGATTATCAAGCGTTTCAGTACGGGCGCCATGTCGTACGGGTCGATCTCTGAAGAAGCGCACACCACGTTGGCCATCGCCATGAACCGCTTGGGCGGCAAATCGAACACCGGTGAGGGTGGCGAAGACCAGGAACGCTTCGACACCTCCGACCCACAGAACAACTCCCGTTCGGCCATTAAACAAGTCGCGTCGGGCCGCTTCGGCGTCACCAGTCGCTACTTAGTGAACGCCGACGACCTACAGATCAAGATGGCCCAAGGCGCCAAGCCCGGTGAGGGCGGACAGCTACCGGGGGCCAAGGTCTACCCCTGGATCGCCAAGACCCGCCACTCCACGCCCGGCGTCGGGCTGATCTCGCCGCCCCCTCACCACGACATCTATTCGATCGAAGACTTGGCCCAACTTATTTACGACCTCAAGTCGGCCAACGATCAGGCGCGCGTTCACGTGAAACTGGTGAGCGAGCAGGGGGTAGGAACGATCGCCGCGGGTGTAGCGAAGGCCCACGCCGACGTCATTTTGATCTCGGGCCACGATGGCGGCACCGGCGCGGCCCCCTTGACCTCGCTGAAGCACGCCGGCACCCCGTGGGAGTTGGGACTGGCCGAAGCGCACCAGACCCTGGCCGCGAACGGTCTGCGCAGTCGGGTGGTTCTTCAAACCGACGGTCAACTAAAGACCGGGCGCGACGTGATCGTGGCCGCACTTCTCGGCGCCGAAGAGTTCGGTTTCGCCAGCGCCCCCCTGGTGGTCTCGGGATGCATCATGATGCGCGTCTGTCACCTCGACACCTGCCCCGTGGGTATCGCCACCCAGAACCCGTTACTGAGAGAACGCTTCACCGGTCGACCGGAGTTCGTCGAGAACTTCTTTGAGTTCATCGCCGAAGAGGTGCGCGAGTACCTCGCACTACTCGGCGCGCGGACCCTCGACGAGTTGATTGGTGACGTATCCAAACTCCGCGTGAACACTCATCTAGAAGAGACCAGCGATCTCGATCTGAGCGCTCTGTTAGCTCACGTGGAGCCCGACCAGCGTCGCCAGAGCATCAAGCAAGAGCACGGGCTGGACGGAGCATTGGACTGGCTCTTTCTCGATGAGGTGGTCGACGCGGCCAAGAAGGATCAGCCGTATCGTTACGCCACGCCGGTTCTTAACGTCAACCGGGCGGTGGGTACGTTGACCGGAAGCGCGATCACTCGAGCCCTGGGAGCGCGAACCCTAGTTGACGATCTCATCGAGA
>JAOBWI010000095.1 GCA_025463285.1 Acidimicrobiaceae bacterium
AACGATCTCAAGATCGACGTCTACCGTTCGAGCGGCCCCGGGGGTCAGAGCGTGAACACGACCGACTCCGCCGTTCGCATCACCCACCTGCCCACCGGCATCGTCGTGTCCATGCAGGACGAGAAGAGCCAGATCCAGAACCGGGCCAAGGCCTTGATTGTCCTACGCTCACGGCTCTTAAAGGCGGCTCAGGACGCGCAGGCCAGCGAGTTGGGCGACCTCAAGCGTTCGCAGCTGGGAAGCGGCGGCCGCAGTGAGAAGATCCGCACCTACAACTTCAAAGAGAATCGCGTGACGGATCATCGGATCAATCTGACCAACTACTCGCTGGACGCGGTGCTCGCCGGTGACCTCGACCCCTATATCGACGCGCTCATGGCGGACAAGCGCGCTCGTCAATTGGGCGAGAGTGACGGACGTTAACGCCGAGTTGGTGAGCGAGCTCGTGGCCTCGGGCCTCGACCGTCGCGAAGCTCGATGGTTGGTCGAGGAGTTCGTACCCGGGGGCGACCCCGAGGCGGCACCGGCCGTGCGCGCCGCGGCGACACGCCGCCTGAGCGGTGAACCGTTGCAGTACGTGCTCGGACACTGGCCCTTTCGATCCCTAGACCTGGACGTTGATGAACGGGCGCTGATACCGCGGCCCGAGACGGAAGGACTCGTCGACGTGGCGCTGAAGGAGTTAGCCACCCGCGACGTGGCGGCCCCGCTGATGGTGGACCTGGGATGTGGGTCGGGAGCCATCGGTCTTTCACTACTGGACGAACTTCGCCAACGCGGCGTCACCGGCACCTTGGTGGCGGTTGATGAGTCGCGCGACGCCTTGGCCCTGGCTCGTCGAAACGCGCTCAAGCATCACCTGCACGCGGTGTCGTTCGTGCAGTCGTCCTGGTTCGAGTCTCTCGACGGGTCTCTGCGTTCGCGCGTCGATCTCATCGTCGCCAACCCTCCCTACGTGAGCGAGGACGAGTTTGACGTCTTGGACCCGGTGCTGCGCTACGAACCGGTAGGGGCCCTGGTCTCGCCGGACGCCCACGGCGTCCCGGGCTTCGACGACGTGGCGACCGTTATCCGTGACGCTCCCTCCTGGTTGGCCCAGGGCGGCGTCCTCGTGCTCGAGCACTCCCATAGCCATCGTGACCCGGCCCTCGCCGCGGCCCTCGGCGCCGGCTTCGCTCACGTAGAGGACCTCGAGGACCTGGCGGGCCAGCCCCGAGTGCTGGTGGCACGACGGTGACAGGGTTTCTCGAGCGTGACAGCGCCCTTCGCGCGCTGCGAGACGGTGGCGTGATCGGTATGGCCACCGACACCGTGTACGGTGTCGCGGCGTCGTTGGGCCAGCCAGCGGCCATTGCCGCACTGTTCGCCCTGAAGCGACGACCAAGGTCCGTGGCTCTACCGATACTCGCCGATTCTCTCGAGGCGATTGAGCAACTAGGGATCGCCTGGGAGCCTCGCGCCCGACGACTCAGCGACGCGCTATGGCCCGGAGCCCTCACGATTGTCGTATCGGTGCCGCACGAACTCGCGGTGCTCGTCGGGGGCACGGGCGATTCGGCGGGATTTCGCGTACCTGACGACGACGACCTTCGAGGTCTACTCCACGAGAGTGGCCCCTTAGTGGTGTCGAGCGCCAATGAACACGGCGAGGTGCCGAGTCGCAACGCGGCCGACGTCCTTCGCTCCTTCGCCGAGCGCGACGAGTTCCGTGGCGTTCTCGACGGGGGAGAGCGGGGCGGCGAGGCCTCCACCGTCGTGGTCTTGGAGGAGAACTCCTGGCGCGTCGCCCGCGCGGGAACGGTGGGCACCCGCGACCTCGCGCGCTACCTAGACTGATCCGCTCTGGCCTGGCTGGCTCGTCGGAACGCTCTGCACCCACGACGCTGGGCGTTTTTCTAAGAAGGCGCGCATGCCTTCTTTCGCCTCGTTGCTGGCAAAGAGGGTGGCCGAGAGCTCGGCGGTCCACGCGAACGCCTCTTCTTCGCTCATCGTCGGCACGCTGGAGGTGAGGAGTTTCACCGCCGCCAAGGCGTTCGGCTCACCGGCCAGCAGGTCGTTGACGATCGACTCGACTTCGTGGTCAAGACTCTCTGGCGGCACCGCCTGGTTGATCAGGCCTAGATTTGCGGCTTCCCTCGCGCTGAAGCGAGTACCGCGAAGGAAGGCGCTCTGCGCGTCACCCCGTCGCATCTTAGGTAGGCAGACCACCGAGATGATGGCCGGGGCCACGCCGACGCGGACCTCACTGAAGCCGAACGTGGCACTCTCAATGGCGACCGACACGTCCGTGACGGCCGCCAGTCCCACGCCGCCGGCCACGCAGTGCCCGGCGAGACGGCCCACGAAGGGTTTCGGCGAGAGACTGATACGTCGAAGTAGTTCATCGAGCTGGAACGTGCGGCCGGTGGGAGTTGACCTGGATCGCTCGGACAAATTCGCCCCGGCGCAGAACACGCTGCCCTTATTGGTGAGGATGACGACTCGGACGGTGGAGTCTCCTTCGGCCACGTCGATGGCGCTCATCAACGCGGTGATCATCTCGTCGCTCAGAGCATTACGGCGCTCTTCGTCGCTGAGAGTGATCGTCATCACACTCGCGACAACAGCCGTTTCGACCAGACTCACGTGGCCCCCCTTTCCGCTACCGCGCCAGTCACGATGCGTGTAGAAGCGTGGTCGGAATCTCGACGTAGCGGCTGCGCAACCACTCGCCGAGCCCCTTGGCTTGGGCGTCCGGGCGCGTTGAGGCCGCCACGCCCTCCTCTAGTAAGTCGTGAAGGACGAAGTTCAAGGATCGAAGCGCCGGAAGTCGGTAACGGTCAATCGCCAGGGAGGCCGTTTCGGGAAGAAGACGGCGTAACTGGTCGACGCTGAGGTAGTGATCGAGCCAGGCGAAGGCCGCGTCACTGCGAGCGAAGATCCCGAGATTCGCGTTACCGCCCTTGTCGCCCGATCGGGTGCCACAGAGTTCGCCCAGCGCCGTGAGGGTCGTGGGACCGGCGGGTGGATCGACCAGAGAACCTTCGTCGCTAACGACATGAGTCGGCGTCGAGGGAGCGACCGAGTCGATGACCGTGCGTTCTCCGCCGAGCACCGTGACGTACTGGGGGACCAGGTTGCTCGGTACCACGCTGGGTCGATAGACGCCGTACGGTGAGCCGTCGGAGGGTGCGGCGCCGGGAATGAAAAAGCCCGGCGCCGTCGAGAGGGCCAGCTCCACGACCGCGTCGGCGACGGCCCGTCCGACTTTTCGTTCGTCGTGGTCTTTTAGCGTGAGTCGCCAGGTCGCCACGGCCTCTTCGTTGGTGGGCGGATCCGCCTTATCGGTTCGAACCAGACGCGTGGTCACGTTGTCGAACTCCTCTGGCGAGAAGGGGCACGCTAGCCAAAAGGCCGCTTCCACGAGCTGAGCCTTCTCATCAATGTCGAGACCGGTCAGCGCCACGCTCAAGTCTTTGCGGAACCCGGCGATCTCGTTCATCGCTACTTTGAGGGTCGACGGGGGTGCTTCTCCTTGAGCCCCACTGATACGCACACGATCGGGGGCAATCTGCTCCAGTCGGACGGTGTCAAAACGCGCCGTGACGTCCGGGCCTACGTACGAGGGACTGCCAATCTCGTAGAGGAGTTGTGACGTCACCGTCCCGATAGAGACCTCACCGCCCGTGCCGTCGTGCTTGCCCACGACGCAGGAACCGTCCTCGGCCACTTCGACCCACGGAAACCCGACGCGTTCCACCCCCGACACTTCGGTGAAAAACGAGTAGTTGCCGCCGGTGACTTGCGCGCCACACTCCACCGCGTGCCCGGCGATGACGCCGCCGGCCAGGGCGTTGAAGTTCTCGCGTCGCCATCGGTGCCGCCAGGCGGCCGGACCACAGACCAGCGCGGCGTCGGTCACCCGTCCGGTCACGACGATGTCGGCGCCCTGGTCGAGCGCTTCGACGATGCCGAAGCATCCAAGGTACGCGTTCGCGCTCACGAACCTCGAGAGATCACCGACGGGCTCGCCGCTGTCGAGGTGGGCGAAGTCCACACCCACCGAGTGCAGCTCGCTCAGTCGGGGGAGGAGATTGTCCCCGTTGACGTAGACGATGGTGGGCGAGAGACCGAGAGTGGTCGCCAGGTTCGCCACGGCCTCGGCGCACGCTTCGGGGTCAAGGCCGCCGGCGTTGGATACGACTTTGATACCGCGCTCGAGACACGACCCCATGACCTCTTCCATCTGCGTGAGGAAGGTTCGTGCGTAGCCGGCTCCGGGGTGCTTGGCGCGCGTGCGAGCCAAGATCAACATCGTTAACTCGGCTAGCCAGTCACCAGTCAACACGTCGATGGGTCCGCCGTCGACCATCTCTCGGGCCGCGGAGAGTCGGTCGCCAAAAAAACCCGAACAGTTGGCGACGCGAAGCGGTTCGCTCATGACGCGGCTACTCGTCGTCCAGGGCCAGCAGTTCCGCTCCGCTGTCTACCTGTTGACCCGCGGTGACGAACACGTCGCGAACCGTCCCCGTGTGGGGAGCGCTGATGACGTGTTCCATCTTCATGGCTTCCATTATGACCAACGTCTCGCCCAACTCGACCCGTTGGCCGGCGCTCGCGCGAATCTCCAGAATCACCCCGGGCATGGGAGCGTTGAGGCCCCCGAGCGTCGCCTCGCCGTGCACCTCGAAGCGCGGAACAATGAGAAAGTCGACGGTGCCCCTCGCGATCTGCAGGTAGAGATGATCGCTGGAGTGGGTGACGCGGCACCGAGCGCGCTGGCTGTCCACCTCGAGGTCAATGTCGCTCTCGCTCCAGTGGTGCACGGTAGCGGAGCTGTTCTCACCAAGGTCGAAGGCGCCACTGCGTAGCGAGTGGTAGCGCACATCGAGTGACCGCTCGCCGTAGCGCAAGATGGTTTGCTGGCTCGGCATCCGAGCGTTGCGCCAGCCGCTCGGTACGCGAGGCTGCACGGAGGAACTCGCGCGGTGGAGTCCTTGCAGCCAGAGGGCCCCAGCCACGGCGGCGAAACGTAACTCCTCGTCGCTCACCTCGAGGGTCCGCGGGGGTTCGAATCGCTCAATGAAGTCCGTGGTGGTCTCGCCCGCGAGGAACGGCTCAGTGCGAAGGGTTGCCGCTAAAAAGTCTCGATTCGTTTTCACCCCGCCGACGTGAAGACCCTCGAGCGCTCGAGCCAGCGTGAACGCGGCCTCTCGTCGGCTCGGCGCGTAGGCGATGACCTTGGCGAGGAGAGGGTCGAAAGAGACGCTCACCACGGAGCCGCGCCGAACGCCGCTCTCCCAGCGAACGCGAGGCCTCGGTGCGGGTTCGAAAGCGACCAGGGTGCCCACGTCCGGAAGGAAACCGACACGGGGATCCTCCGCGCAAAGTCGAACTTCGATCGCGTGGCCGTTCGAATGAACGTCGTCTTGGTCGTAACCGAGTTGGTCCCCCTGGGCGAGGCGAAGCTGTTCGCCCACCAGGTCGATACCCGTGACTTCTTCGGTGACCGGGTGTTCGACTTGGAGCCGCGCATTCACCTCGAGAAAGTAGAAGTCATCCGTCTCGTCGTCCACCAAGAACTCGACCGTTCCCGCCGACTGGTAGCCCACTAATCGCGCTAGATCGAGCGCCGCCGCGCCCATCGCTCGACGGGTCGACTCGCTGAGAGCCGGTGACGGTGACTCTTCAATCAACTTCTGATGGCGACGTTGGATCGAACACTCGCGTTCGCCGAGTTGAACGAGGTGGCCGTGACGATCGCCCAATATTTGGATCTCGACGTGGCGCGAGCGAGCAATGTAGCGCTCGAAAAAGACCCGGTCATCGCCGAAGCCGCTCTGGGCTTCACGACGCGATGCAGCCACCGCGTCGTCTAAGTCCGACGCCTCCACGACCACTCGCATGCCTTTCCCGCCCCCACCGGCCACGGCTTTGATGATGAGGGGATACCCCACCGACGACGCGCCTGCGAGATCGTCGCTCGAAGGCAGGACGGGAACGCCCGCCGCCAGAGCCAACTTCTTGGCCTCGAGTTTGTCGCCCATCGAGGCGATGACGCGAGGCGGCGGACCAATCCACACGAGATTCGCCGCTTCTACGGCATGGGCGAAGGCTGCGTTCTCCGAGAGAAAGCCGTATCCCGGGTGGATCGCTTGGGCTCCGCTTCGCCCGGCGGCGGCGATGATGGCGTTTGCGTCGAGGTAGGTGGTCCCCAGACGAAGGGCCTGATCGGCGTCCGCGACAAAGGGGGCGTCGGCGTCGGTGTCGACGTAGACCGCCACCGTCATGAGCCCCCTCTCGCCAGCGGCGCGAATGATGCGTCGCGCGATCTCCCCACGATTGGCGACGAGCACGGTCGAGAAACTCACAGCCGAAAGACTCCGTAGCTGGTCGCGCCTTCGACGGGTCGGCTCCGTACGACCGAGAGACAGAGTCCCAGCACAGTTCGCGTGTCACGGGGATCGATGATGCCGTCGTCCGAGACCGCACCTGTAGCGGCCAGGGCGAGTGAGCCTTTCTCCTGAGCCTCTTCGACCAACGCCACGATCTTGGCGTCCTCTTCTTCGTCGAACTCTTCGCCCTTACGCTCGGCTTGGGCCCGACGGACCTGGGACATGACGCCGGCGATCTGCTTGGGTCCCATGACGGCTACCTTCGCGGTCGGCCACAAGAAGGTGAAACGGTTATTGAACGCTCGTCCCGACATGCCGTAGGTGCCCGCCCCGTAGGACGAGCCGATGATCACGGTGAGGTGCGGCACCGTCGAGTTCGTGACGGCGTTGAGCATCTGGGAACCCTTTTTGACGATGCCCTCGGCCTCGGCCTCTCGGCCCACCATGTAGCCAGTGATGTTCTGGAGAAAGACGAGCGGCACGTCTATCTGGTTGCACAGTTGGATGAACTGGCCGGCCTTCGCCGCGGCGTTGGGTTGGATCACACCGTTGTTGCCCAGGACGCCCACGGGGAAGCCGTGAATGCTGGCCCAACCGCAGACGAGGGTCGCACCGTAGCGCGCCTTGAACTCTTCAAAGCGCGAGCCGTCCACCACGCGAGCGATCACGTCTCGCACGTCGACGCTCTGACGAAGGTCGCGGCTCACGAGGCCCAGTAGCTCCTCGGCGTCGTAGAGGGGTTCGTCGTCGTTGAGCGAGGCCGCCGGTCCGCGCTTACGCCAGTTGAGATGAGAGACGATCTCTCGACAGAGTCGAATCGCGTCCATCTCGTCCTCGGCGAAGTAGTCGCCCAGGCCCGAGACTTCAGCGTGCATCAGCGCGCCGCCCAGGGTTTCGTCGTCGGACTCTTCTCCGGTGGCCATCTTCACGAGTGGGGGTCCGGCTAGAAAGATCTTGGACTGGTCCTTCACCACAATGGTGTAGTCCGACAGTCCGGGCTGGTACGCGCCGCCGGCCGTGGAAGACCCAAAGACCACGCTCACGGTGGGCACGCGCATCTTGGAGAGCTCAATGAGGTCGTAGAAAAAGCGACCACTTTCGGCGAAGTGGCCGGTCTGCATTCGACCGCCGCCCCCACTCTCCACGCGCAGGTCGGCGCCCGCGGATTCGACGAAACTGACGTAGGGAATCTGGTTGTCGCGGGCGATTTCCAGCGCGCGCATCCACTTCTTGGCCGAGTACTGCGTCAAGGCCCCACCCAAGACCGAGGGATCGTTGGCCATGACAACGCACTCGGTGCCAGCTATCACCCCTAAGCCCACCACCATTCCGCCGCCCACCGTGTAGTCCGAGCCGTATCCCGCCAAGGCCGAGATCTCCAGAAAGGCGGTGTCGGGATCAAGGACCCGGGCGATGCGTTCTCGCACGGGCAACTTTCCTCGTGAGCGCATCCGTTCGAGGGCCTTTTCGCCGCCACCCGCTTGCGCTTCGTCGAGCAGTGTGTCGATAACCGCCAGCTGTTCGAGCACGTCGTCGCGGTTTTTTCTGAAGAGTTCTGACGACGTGTCGAGCGTCGACGCGAGGGGCGGCGCGAGAAGAACGGGCTTCATGGGCAAAGCCTACCGAGGGCGCTCTACGGTTACTTGGGCTGATCGGGAGCTGAATTCACGCCCTTCTCGCGCGCAACGTGCGTGCGCGTAGGGCCGTCGTTCGGCGAAGAACGAGGGGGCCGAAAGGTAGGCTGCGTTCAATGCGAATCGCTCTCGGCTCGGATCACGCCGGCTACGACTTGAAGAGGATGCTGAAGGCGTCGCTACTCTCGTGGGGCTACGAGGTGAAGGACCTGGGCACCGACAGTGCGACCGAGCCCGTCGACTACCCCGATTACGGCGCCGCGGTGGGCCGCGCCGTCGTCGCGGGTGACGCCGACCTGGGTGTGGCCTGCTGTGGATCGGGCATGGGGATCGCCATGGCCGCCAACAAGGTGCCCGGAGTGCGAGCGGCCGTGGTGCACGACGCCACGACCGGCCGCTTGGCCCGCGAGCACAATGACGCGAACGTGCTCTGTATGGGCGCGCGCGTGACGGGCTCTCTGGTCGCCATCGACGCCCTCGCGGCCTGGCTCAACGCCACGGCGGAACCTCGGCACGCTCCGAGGCTCGAAAAACTGAGCGAACTCGACACCGCACCGGCAAGTAGGGAGTAAACGTGGGCTCATCACCGTTTGACGCGTGGATCACTGATGACGACGAGGTCGTGTCACTTCTCGCACAAGATTGGGATCGTCAAACGACGACGGTGCAACTCATCGCCAGCGAAAACTTCGCATCGCCGTCGGTGCTCGCGGCCACCGGTTCGATCCTGACCAACAAGTACTCCGAGGGCTACCCCGGCCGGCGTTACTACGGCGGCAACTACGTCGTTGATGAGGTCGAAGACTTGGCGCGACGGCGGTTGGTCGCGCTCTTTGGCGCCGATCACGCGAACGTCCAGTCTCATAGTGGGGCGAACGCCAACGTGGCGGTCTATGAAGCGCT
>JAOBWI010000016.1 GCA_025463285.1 Acidimicrobiaceae bacterium
ATGACATGACGCACGAGGTCACGAGTCCACCAACGAAGTCAGTCGGCTCCAAACTTCAAGACGTCAAACACAAGATTCCCGGATAACTCCAAGGCGAGATCGTCGAGATCGTCCAGCCGATGTCGTCGAAGTACCAGTCGCGAGGTGGTGAGGGGTTGGGCGAGTTGAGCCACAGGTACGTTCTACCTCCCGGGTCGGACTTCAATGGTGCTGACTACTGTGAACTACGAGTGACCGAAGGAGGTATCGGTGAACGAACCAGTGCGATGGGGCATTCTCGGTACGGGCGGTATCGCGCACACGTTCGTCAGCGACCTTCAGTTCACTCCCGACGGAGTGGCCGTGGCTGTGGGATCGCGATCGCAGATCTCCGCCGACGGATTCGGTGATGAGTTCAACATCCCTCGCCGCTACGGGTCCTATAGCCAGTTGGTTCAAGATGATGGCGTCGACGCGGTGTACGTCGCGACGCCACATCCGATGCACTTCGCTGATGCGTCGCTCGCCCTCGAGCACGGGAAACCCGTTTTGGTCGAGAAGGCGTTCACCATGACCGGCGCGCAGGCTCGCGATCTCATCGCCCTCGCTCGATCGAGGGATCTATTTCTGATGGAAGCGATGTGGACTCGATTCCTTCCCCACATGGTGGCGCTGCGCGAGTCGATCAGAAGCGGCCAATTGGGTGAGATCGTCACGCTCGAAGCGGACCACGGCCAGTGGTTTCCGTTTGATGCCACGTTCCGCCTGTTCGCGCCCGAGCTCGGCGGTGGTGCGTTGTTGGATTTAGGGGTGTACCCCGTCTCATTTGCCTCGATGATCCTGGGCACGCCCGATCGTGTGCTGGCGATGATGGAGCCGACGGTGACTGGGGTCGACGGACAGACATCCATGCTCTTCGGATACGCGAACGGGGCTCAGGCCGTGCTGACCTGCACGTCGAGTGCACGAACCGCCACTCGCGCCTGCGTCTCGGGCACCGAGGCTCGGATCGAGATTGAGAGTGACTTTTACGCTCCTACGTCGGTGAGCGTGATTTCGCGAACGGGCGAGCGAGAGCGAGTCGAGTTCTCGACCCAGGGTCGCGGACTTCACTACGAAGCCCAAGAGGTCGCGCGCTGCCTACGTGAAGGATTGAAAGAAAGTCCTTCGATGCCCCTCGAAGAGAGCGTATCCATCATGGAAACCATGGATCGTGTGGCCGGATATCTTGGGAACTGATAAGGCGCGTTCGTAGTTCGCGTCACCGCGCGTTAGGCACATATTCGAGCTTCGACGAGACTCGGCAGGTCGACCTACTCCTCGTCGCTATGGGGCCGGAGCGCAGAACGAAACTGCCGCCGAGTCGATGGCGAAACCCTGTGGATTTTCCCAGATCAAACTTGGGTTGTGCTTAGTAACGTGCTACGTTTCGACCGGACGTTGCATGTCACAGAACGTTCATGTGGTAATCACAATAAAGGGCATCGTGGGGTGCCACCTAAGGGGTTGGGGGAAACATGAAATTGAAAAAAAGTAGAGCGTTGGGGGCCGTCGCATTGGCAAGCACGTTTGTGGTCTTGGCAATTCCGACAGTGAGTTCAGCGGGTGGCACGGTGTCGCTTAAGACGTTCAATCCGAACTACACGACGATGGCTGATTTGAAGGCCATGGCTGCCGCGGGCACCGGCGGTATTGGCGTGATCTTGCCCGACGAGGTGTCGTCGGCCCGATACGTGGAATTTGACGCACCGAACTTGACGTCGGCACTCACCGACGCTGGCCTACCGCCGACCGACCTCAACGTGCAGAACGCGCTAGGTGTCGACGCGACCGAGATCAGCATCGCCCAGGGCGACATTGCGGCTAAGGACAAGGTTCTGATCATGGACCCGCTGGACCCGACGACCGGTGTAACGATTGAAAAGGACGCCGCCAAGGCCGGAGTGAAGGTCATTGACTACGACCGCCTTACGACCGGTACGGGTGGTTCAGCCAAGTACTACGTGAGTTTCGACAACGTGGCGGTAGGTTCGCTCATCGGCAAAGGGGAACTGTCCTGCATCAAGGCCTGGAAAATTAAGAACCCACTGCTGTACGTCATGAACGGAAGCACGTCCACCGATAACAACGCGATTCTGTTTGCGCAGGGCTACGACAAGGTGCTCAACGCGCACGGTTACAAGGCCAGCGTGGGTGGTAAGAGCAGTGCCAAGACCATCAACGAAGTCGGGACCGGCACGTGGACGCCCTCGGCGGCGCTCACCGACTTCCAGGGTGCTTACTCGAAGTATCCGAAGATCAATGCCGTGTTGACGCCGAATGACGAAAACGCCGCTCCGATCATCGCGTACTTGCAGAAGAAGGGTCTGAAGCCAAATACGATTCCCTTTACGGGACAAGACGCCACCTTGACCGGATTTCAGAACATAGTCTCCGGCTACCAGTGTGGCACCGTCTACAAGCCGGTCTGGCTAGAGGCCCAGGCGGCCGCGGCACTGGCGCTCTACCTGCGCGCTGGCAAGACGCCGCCGGCATCGTTGGTGAATGGCACGACGAAGGACCCAACGACGGGCCGTGAGGTTCCCTCGGCGCTCTTGACTGCGACATGGGACACGCCGTCGTTGATTCAGTCGACGGTCATTGCAAACGGCGTGATCAACGCCGTGGCACTGTGCACCAACGTGAAGCCTGCCGTTGCCGGAGTCAAGAGTCTTCCGACATACGCGAAGGACTGCAAGAAGTACAAGATTTCCTAAGTGACGTTGCTGTAGGCAAGTAGAGAAGAAGGATCTGCCAATGTCCGAGCCAGTTGCTGTTGACTCCGCTTCGGCGGACTCGGCAGCGGGTTCGGACATTGGCGTAGATCCTTCGATGCTGCTTAGCCTGCGCGGCGTCACCAAGCGCTTCGGGGCCGTGCAGGCTCTCAAGCGCGTGGACCTTGATGTACCCGCTGGTCAGGTCACCGCTTTGATCGGCGACAACGGCGCCGGTAAGTCGACACTCATCAAGGCCATCGCCGGTATCTGGGAACCGTCCAGTGGCGAGAAGTATTGGATGGGCAAGAAGGTTGACACCCACACTCCCAAGGAGGCCTCGAAGCTCGGCATCGCGACGGTGTATCAGGACCTAGCGCTCTGTGACAACCTCGACATTGTGGCGAACATGTATCTCGGGTACGAGGCAACGAAGTTTGACGTCCTCGATGAAATCACCATGGAAAAGCGCACTCAGCAAACGCTTCGCGACCTCTCGGTGACGACCGTGTCGTCCGTGCGTCAGTTGGTGGGCACGCTCTCCGGGGGCCAGCGACAGTCCATCGCCGTGGCGCGCGCCGTGATGCGCGACGCGAAACTCGTCATCATGGACGAGCCTACGGCTGCCCTCGGTGTGACCCAAACGGCCCAGGTGTTGAGTCTCATCAAGACCCTCGCGTCGCGAGGTATCGCCGTGCTCGTCATCTCGCACAACCTGAACGATGTCTTCGAAGTTGCTGACCGAATCGCCGTCATGTACCTCGGCACTCTGGTGAGCAGCGGACCAGTGGGTAATTACGACATGAACAGTGCGGTCGATCTCATCACCACCGGAACCACCTCGCGGGCCGCTTGATCTAACTAACCCGTCGTCCCCCCACATCATTCGCGAAAGGCCTTTCCCTTGTCTACGAATCAGGAAGACACTCCATTAAGCACTGATCACCTCACGGCTGGGCCCTCGCTATCTCGTCGCCTTTCGGGGTTGATCGGTCCGGATCTCGGCATTGTGCCGGTCCTCATCGCGCTGGTTGCTCTCGTCATTTATTTCGAGGTGCGCAGCACCGTATTTCTCTCGGCGGATAACGTCACCAACCTCTTCATCCAAGCGATCATCTACATGTTTCTCGGCATGGCCGAGGTCTGGCTCCTACTGCTCGGCGAGATCGACCTCTCCCTCGGGTGGTTGGCGGGCCTAAGCGGTTCGATCGCGGCGATATATACGAACGCTGAGTTCCACTGGCCCTGGTGGCTGGCTTTCGTTGCGGCCCTCGCGGCGTGCACGGCCATCGGCACCCTGTGGGGCGTGATCGTGGTGAGGCTACGGCTGCCCTCGTTCATCGTCACTTTGGCCGGGAGCTTCATCGTCGAAGGGGTACTCCTGTACATCCTGGACCATGTCTTTGAGGGCGGCGGCGCACCGGTGCAGAGCGCCGTGTTGAGCGATTTGACAACGGGTAATCTCACGCCGACGTGGTCCTGGATCTTCGTGATCGCCGTTATCCTGGCCTCGGCCGGAGTGATGATTGTGCGCGAACGGGCGCGCCGCGAGGCCGGACTGTTGGTAGCGCCGCTCTATCGGATCTTCGTGAAGCTGGGGGCCCTAGCGATCCTCGGCGTGGCTATGGCGCTGATCTTCAACACCAACCGCGGTTCGTTTATCACGATCGAAGGAATGCCCTTCGCGGTACCGCTCGTATTCGCCCTCCTCGCGATCTACTCGTTTGTGTTGGCGCGTACGAAGTTCGGTCGATACATGTACGCCATTGGCGGAAATACCGAAGCCGCCCGTCGCGCCGGTATCCCGGTCAACCGCTATCGGATCTACGCGTTCATGCTCGGTGGCTTCACCTCAGGCATTGCGGGACTGTTCTACGTCTCGCGCCTGGGCGGTTACTCCTCTAGTTCGACTGACTCCACGGTCGTCCTGTACGCGGTCGCGGCAGCGGTTATCGGTGGAACGAGTCTCTACGGTGGCCGCGGGAAGATGACGTACGCCATCGTGGGCGGCATCATTCTCGCGGTCATTGAGAACGGACTGGTCCTCATTCAGATTTCGACAACGATGGTCTACGTCGTGACTGGGGTGGTGTTGTTGGGGGCCGTCACCGTTGACTCGCTCGCTCGACGAAGTCAATCGCTCTTGAAGTAAAGCACTGTCGCGCGACGTCGCGGACTCAAAAAAGGTGGGCTAGATCGCTGCGGCGTATTTTTCCGCTGCTCGTGCGGGGGATCGCGACGACGTAGCGGATCTCCTTCGGCTTGGCCCACGGTCCCAAACGCTCCTCCGCGATGGCTCGAATCTCCTCGTCGTGGTTCGCGCCATCGGCGACGACGAGGGCGAGCACGCGTTGGCCCCATTCGGGGTCGTCCACTCCGGCCACCGCCACGTCTCGGATACCACGTAGGGAAGATAAGACTGACTCCAAATCTTCCGGCCACAGTTTTTCGCCGCCGGTGTTGATGACGAAACCGAGACGTCCAAAGACGCGCACCCTTCCTTCGTGGACATCCCCCGCGTCGCCGGTGGGAAACCAGTCTTCGCGACCGTCGGGGCCGACGACGCTCGGGCGAGGTCCGTGACGGTACGACCGAAACAAGGTAGGAGTTCGTACGCATAGTTCACCGTTGAGCGACGCCACGTCGACGTCGGGCAACGGGACGCCGTCGTAGATCACGCCGGAGCCGGTCTCGGTCATGCCCCAGGTGGCGACCACGTTGGGGGGGCGCGGGGCCGGGGGGCGAGCGCCTCCCAACAGCACGCGGTGGTAGCCACTCACGTCATATCGTGCCAGTTGGGTCCGAACGATCGACACGTGTGTCGCTCCCTGGCTGGGGGCGAGGTCCAACTGATCGGCGTCACCCCAGAGAAGCGTGGCGTCACTCAGAACTGCGCGCAGTAACACGGCGAGTCCGCCGATGTGGTTGGCCGGAAGGCAGGGGAACCAGATCGGGGGAGTATCGCCGCGCAGGGTTCGCTGGGTTAGTTCCGCGCTCGCTCGCAACGCGTCCCAGCTCAGTTCGGCCGCCTTCGACGGTCCACTCGACCCCGAGGTCAACATCACCAGGCCGATCTCGGGGTCCACTTCGCGTCCCCCAGGGACGCCGTGTCGACCGTCACGATCGAGCAGGGTCGTCGCGCCCAAAGCACTGAGCTCCTCGCGTTGTCGACGAGGGGAGAGTCGTTGATCGAGTACGCAGAAGGCTTCGGCGGCGTCGACGCATTCTCGAAGGGCCGTCTCCAGCGGTGGCCCTAAGGGGAGGTCGAGCGCGAGGAGAGATGGCACGTAGAGAGATTACGGCGCAGCCTCCAAAGGTCAGGTACAGATGAGCGTCATGGCCTCACTGCGACACGAACGGCGTGTCGCCGCCGACGCGGACACCGTGTGAGGGTCATCACCCGCCTCGAGTCGATTATTCGAACCGAACTGTCGGGGCGACTGCGCGTGCACACAGAGCGTCTGGGAGCGCGACGCCCGGGGTGTTGGTGGCCCCCAATTAGGACCCAGGAATGAGGACGGTAGCGTGTGGGCCATGGCATCAACCGTTATTTTTGGTCCACCGCACGATCCTTTGGAGGAGTTTCGCTCCCAGGCTCTGCCCGAGTGGGTACAAAGTGGCGACTACCGCGACATCATCTACGAGGTCGCCGACGGAATCGCGCGCATCACCATTAATCGTCCTGAGGTGAGAAACGCCTTTCGCCCCCAAACTCTCTTCGAACTCGCTCGCGCCTTCGAGACCGCGCGCGACGACATCACCGTCGGGGTCATCGTCTTGACCGGTGCGGGTTCCGACGCCTTCTGCTCCGGGGGCGACCAGCGGATTCGTGGTGACGATGGTTACATGGGCGACGACGACGTTGCCGAGCACGGCGTGGGTCGACTCAACGTCTTGGACCTGCAGATTCAGATTCGGCGGCTCCCCAAGCCCGTGATCGCGCAAATCGCGGGCTACGCGATCGGCGGTGGACATATTTTGCACCTGGTCTGCGACCTCTCCCTTGCGGCGGACAACGCCCGATTTGGTCAGACCGGTCCGCGCGTCGGTTCCTTCGACGGGGGATATGGTTCGTCGTTGCTCGCACGAACCATTGGACTCAAAAGAGCCAAAGAGGTCTGGTTTCTCTGTCGCCAGTACGACGCGGCGCAGGCGCTCGAGTGGGGTCTCGTCAACACCGTCGTGCCCTTAGACGACCTCGAGAAGGAGACGGTCGCTTGGTGTCGCCAGATACTGACGCTCTCGCCCATTGCTCTTCGAATGCTGAAGGCTGGCTTCAACGCGGCCGACGATGGCCTGGCCGGTGTTCAACAACTAGCCGGTGACGCCACCATGCTCTTCTACATGTCCGACGAGGGCCAAGAAGGTCGTAACGCTTACTTAGAACGGCGAAAGCCAGACTTCTCGAAGTTTCCCAAGCGTCCATGACCGACGCCCCCGGGCCGTATCGGCGCTGGGTCCTCGCGGCGCGCCCGCGAACTCTACCCGCGGCGGCCGTGCCCGTGGTGGTGGGCGTGCTCCTCATTCGACCCGCGACGCTCAACTGGTTCAACGCCATACTCTGCTTGATCATCGCCCTGGCCTTGCAGATCGCCACGAACTTCGCCAACGACTACTCCGACGGAGTGCGGGGCACCGATGAAGTTCGGGTGGGGCCTTTTCGCCTCACCGCTTCGAAGTTGGTCGCCGCGCAACGTGTACGTGACGCGGCCTTCGGTGGCTTCGCGGTTGCCTGTCTCGCTGGACTGTGGCTGGCCTCGCGCACCTCATGGTGGCTGGTGCTGGTCGGAGCGACGGCGGTCTTGGCCGGATGGTTCTACACCGGAGGGCCGCGACCCTACGGGTACTACGGCTTCGGGGAACTCTTCGTGTTGATCTACTTCGGACTGGTGGCGACCGTCGGAACGGCCTATACGCAGCATCTAACAATTCCCTCGCGAGCCTGGTGGTTGGGCGTGGCGACGGGCTTCATGGCCTGTGCTCTGTTAGAGGCCAATAATCTTCGCGACGTTGACGGCGACCGCCTTGCGGGCAAGAAGACACTGGCCGCGCGCTTGGGTCGACAACGTGCCTCGTGGCTGTACGCGATCTGTGTCGTCGGCATAGTGGTAGGCGCCCTCGGGGCGAAACAACTGGCGGCGGCCGTAGTCGCCGTCGCGGTCTATATCCCGGCGCTTCGCTTCGCCTTTTCGCCTCGCTCGGGTCGCGAGTTGCTCGCGCTGTTGAAATACTCGGCGCGCGCGCAGCTGCAACTCGGCGCCCTCCTCGCGGTGTTGCTGGCCTTGAACGCCTACTGGGGCTGAACGTCGGACACGAGTTGAGCGACGAGCGCCGGTCGTTCCAGGTGGGCCGCGTGACCGGCGTCGGCCACCACGGCGGCCGACGAACTGGCGAGAGCGTCTTGGAGCCGGCGCGCCTCCAAGACGAACTTCTTATCGCTGGCGCCGGCCAGCACTAACGATGGTCCCTTAAACCCACCTAGGGACTCGCCGAGCCAGTGCTGGGTTCCCGTGCCCGCGTGACGAAGGGACATTGCCAGGCCCCTCGCGTCGTGACTGCGAGTTCGGCGTTCGCGGCTGTCGTAGGGGAGGGACGCGAACAGCGGTTGGCTCAGCCACTCGTCTAAGAAGGCGTCCGCTCCTATCTCTTCAATGCGCTCAGCGAGGGCGTCATCTCGCTCCCGACGCGCTCGCCGCTGCGTCTTATCGCGGATCCCGAGGGTCGCACTTAAGAGGACTAGGTGGGAGAGCCGTTCGGGGTAGCGGCGGGCCACGTGGAGGGCCACGCGTCCACCGAAGGAGTAGCCGCCCAATCCGAAGGGCTCGTTCGGTAGCACGTCGACGAGGAGATCGGCGGTTTCGTCGAGCGACGCGCTGAGAGCAGCGTTCTCTCCGTGCCCGGGCAGGTCGATAGTTAGCAACTCATTGCTTCCTGCCAGAATGGACAGGAATTCGTGCGCGGAGTTCTTGGTCTGAGTGAAGCCGTGGAGCCACACCAGCAAAGGACCCGAGCCCACGCGTTGTAAACCGAGGAGCGACATTGTCAGGTAGCGTACCGAGCGCCAGTGAGGCTCAGGCCACGTTCGCCGCCACGCTCCTTGATGAGTGGTCACGTCTCGGGCTACGCGACGTTGTCCTCTCGCCCGGTTCTCGTTCCACCCCTCTCGCCCTCGCGGTGGCCGAACGAAGCGAGTTGCGCCTTCACGTGCGCCTCGACGAGCGCAGCGCCGGCTTCTTCGCTCTCGGACGCGCCTTAGCGTCGAATCTGCCCGTGGCCCTCATCGTCACGAGTGGCACCGCGGCGGCCGAGTTGCACGCGTCAGTAGCTGAGGCCGACCTGGCCTTCGTCCCGCTGCTCGTGGTCACGGCGGATCGTCCCCCGGAGCTTCACGGCGTGGGAGCCCCGCAGGTAATTGACCAGCACCGCCTCTACGGCAACATGGTGCGACTCTTCGAGGAGCCGGGGGTGGCCAGTATCGAGCGGGCTCTCTCGTGGCGACCGTTGGCCCGGGCGTTGTGGGGTGCGGCACGCGGGGACGTCGGACCTGCAGGTCCCGTTCATCTCAACGTCGCTTTCGTAGAGCCTCTCATCGCGACGCCGCGGGAGATTCCCGAACGTGGCGCTAGCGCGGACGACCGTGAGACAGCGACATCGCTGACCTCGACACCAGTGGGGCGCGACTCCACGTTTCAGCGGGTGCTGTGCGTGGTGGGTCGAGGCGTGAGTACGGCACTCGTAGAAGAGTGCTCGTCGCGACACTGGGTGATGCTGGGCGACGCGACGACCCAAGGGACGCTCCCTCACTTCGACGCGATGCTTCGTTCGGATGAGTTTGCGCAACGGATGCGTCCGGACGTGGTCGTGCGTCTCGGCGGTTTGCCCGCCTCCAAAGTGCTCGGGGAACGACTTCGCGAATGGGAAGTTCGCGCCGTGGCCTTCACGGGAGCCGGTTTCGTTTCTGATCCCGACCGACTCGTCGGCGAGACCGTCGACGGATTTCCCCTTGACGCCAATAGTCCAAAGGGCGACCCGGGCTACGCGACGTCGTGGCGCGAGGCGGCCCGCGCGGTGGAGGGCTGGCTCGAGGGCCTCGACCGCGCGGGGACTCTGAATGAACCGTTGGTGGCTCGGGCTGTCGTGTCGGTGGCGAGCGCGTTCGATGTCACTTTGGTGGTGGGATCCTCGATGCCCGTTCGTGACGTCGAATGGTGGGCACCACCGCGAAAGAGCACCACGTTTGCTAATCGGGGAGTGAACGGGATCGACGGGGTGGTGTCGACCGTGCTGGGCGTCGGGGCCGGATCCCGTGTTCTCGGTCTGATCGGTGATTTGACCATGCTCCACGACGTATCGGGACTCGTCGAGGGTTTGGGGAGCGCGGGTGGTACGGCCGTACTCGTGGTCGTCGACAACCACGGAGGAGGGATCTTCTCCTTTCTCTCGCAAGCCGGCGCCCTCGACCGAATGCAGTTTGAGTGGCTCTTTGGTACGCCGCGCCCGCACAACCTAGAAGCCATCGCGCTGGCCTTCGGGCACGAGGCCGTCACGGTGTCGACGCTCGAAGAACTGAGAAGTGCTCTAGAAAAGGGGCTCTCTCGTGAAGGGCTGAGCGTCGTTATCGCCAGCGTGCCCACGCGCGAGGACAACGTTCGTGTGCACGACGAATGGAACCGCCAGGTGGCGTCGCTGGTGAACGCGGAGCACCAGTGATCGCAGCACTCCCGGCGTCACTCTTTCTCGCCATTCCGCTGGCCATCGCCGCCGGACTCGTCTCGTTTCTTTCTCCGTGCGTGTTGCCACTCTTGCCGGGTTATCTGGCGTTCTTGACGGGGGCGACGGGGAGGATCGAGGGAAAGTCGGGGGCCGGGCGAGCCTTCATCGGCTCCATCGCTTTCATTCTGGGCTTCTCGCTCGTCTTTGTCAGTATTGGCGCACTGTTCGGAGAGTTCGGCTCGGCGTTGCACAACCACGTGCTACTCCTGGAGCGAATTTTCGGCGTGGTGACCATATTCCTCGGTCTGTTCTTCGCGGGTTGGTGGCCCTCGTCGTGGCTCCAACGCGAGCGACGAGTTCATTTTCTGCCGCGCGCTACCGTGCTCGGTGCGGCCGCACTGGGCTTTACCTTCGGCCTCGGTTGGGCGCCGTGCATTGGGCCGACGCTGGCGGCGATCTTGTTTCTGGCGGCCTCGAACGCCGGGGCCACCGCGCTGCGCGGTTCCATACTCGTGTTGTTTTACTGCTTCGGCCTGGGCATCCCCTTCGTGGTGGCCGCCCTCGCGACGGAGTGGATGGCCACCGTGTCAACGTGGCTGCGTCGACACGCCCGAGTCATCGGCGTGGTGGGCGGCGTACTGCTCATCGCCATCGGCCTATGTGAAGTGGTGGGCTGGTGGCACTCCTTCGTGATCTGGTTACAGGTGCACGTCCCCGCCGGACAGGAATTTTTCTAACGGGTCCGCCTCGTAGACTGACCGGATGAAACTTCACGAAGATTGGCGTTTTCGTGGCCTCATTCACCAAGTCACCGACGAAGCGATCTTCGCGGGTCTCGACGCCGGCGCGGTCACCGCGTACGTCGGATTTGATCCCACGGCTTCGTCGCTGCACCTGGGCTCCCTTCTGCCCTTGTGCAATCTTCGTCGTCTCCAACTCGCCGGAAACTGCCCCATCGCCTTGGTGGGAGGCGGCACCGGCCTCGTGGGGGACCCCAGTTTCAAAGATACGGAGCGACCGCTGCTCACCATCGAGCAACTAGACGCCAACCTCGAGGGCATTCGCGAGCAGATGTCGAAGTTCTTAGATTTCACGCCGGGCGCCGCAGGGGCGCGAGCGAAACTTCTCAACAACGCCGACTGGCTCACGACCATCCCCTTGACGGACTTTCTTCGTGACGTGGGAAAGCATTTCACGGTGAATCAGATGATCGCCAAGGAGTCGGTCAAGAGTCGCCTCGACCGCGACGACGTGGGGCTCTCGTTCACCGAGTTCGCCTACATGTTGCTCCAGGCCTACGACTTCTTACGACTCAACCTCGATCACGGCTGCACGCTGCAAATGGGCGG